>JAGVNP010000074.1 GCA_020053185.1 Deltaproteobacteria bacterium
AAGCTTTCTTACCGGCCAATACGCGCATACGCACGGCGTAATGAACAATCTCACGCCGTGGAATAACAACAATGTCACCTTCCTGGAGCTGCTGAAAAAAACAGGCTATGACACTGCATTTATCGGAAAATGGCACATGCCAGGCGAAGGACTGCCGCAGCTAAAAGGCGTGGATCAATTCATCTCCTTTACTGTACAGCGAGGCCAGGGCAAATATTTCAACTGTCCCTTATACAGAAATGGCGTAAAACTACCTGCCAGAAAAGAATATATCACCGAAGAACTCACCGATTATGCAATCGATTTTATCAATCAGGAAAGAGAAAATCCTTTCTGCCTCTACCTGTCACACAAGGCAGTGCATCACCAGTTCAAACCCCCAAAGGATTTAAAGGGCATCTACCGAGATGCAAAGCTCGAGTTGCCGATCGAGTCAGACAAATGGTTGGGCCTGGTCAACAATAATATCATCTATGGCACACTTGGAACTCTTGATAAAATGTACAGGGCGTACTGCGAAACTATCCATGCTACAGACCGTGAGGTCGGACGTTTGCTGAACCATTTAGACAAGTCCGGTCTTGCAGACAACACAATTGTTATCTATGCAGGTGACAATGGATTTTTCTGGGGAGAGCATAGGTTGGTCGACAAAAGGTATGCCTATGAAGAATCCATACGTGTCCCGTTTATTGTACGCGACCCCATGCTCATCAAAAAACCAGGAGAGCACAATAAAAAAATGGTCTTGAATATCGACCTTGCGCCCACACTGATCGAGCGTGCAGGCGAGAGAGTCCCTGACAATATGCATGGGATGAGCATTGTGCCTCTACTCAAAGGTAAAGCATTGTGGCGCTCCTCGTGGCTGTACGAATATTTTCTTGATTTCCCTTACACTGCGCCCGGCATGTATGCAGTACGCACAGATGAATACAAGTATATCGAATACCAGGGCAAAAACCATGCGCCGGAACTCTTTCACATTGCAAATGATCCCAAAGAGAAGAACAATCTCTTTGGCAAAAAAGGTTCAGAAGAAATTTTGATCCGCCTTAAAAATGAGCTGGAAAGTCTGAAAATGGATGCCGGAATCTGCGAGACGTGATATGAGTAAGGAGTAGGAAGTAGGCAGAAAAGCTTAAACTGTAAGGATTAAGAAATAATATTTATTATTGAATAAAATAAAAATGGAGGGCATCACACATGAAGTTTAAATTTTTTGTTCCTTTAATCGGATTTGTTGTACCAACACTCATTATTACTGCAATTCTGTTTCACCTGGAGCCGCCGCACATCAGCCAGAAAATCGGCTTCTGCATCCTCATGATAGCTGTATGCAGCACATATTATATGGGGATCAAGGCTGTATTGGATGATATAAAGAAAGAATAGCTTACTGTTTGCTATTCAGAGCTAAACCGTCCAAAAATCTTTTTCAGCAGCGTTTGTTTTTTCTTGGTCGGCTTATGGGATGGTGCTGGCACAGTTTCATGTGCCTTTACTGGCCGCTCTTGAGGAGTGATCTTGGCCTCAGTTTTGGCTTTAAAATTCTCTCCGTACTTTTTGCTGTAGTATGCCAGACGCTCTTCCTGTGATCGCATGGGCTTTGACTCCGGCCGGGTATTCGCGTTCTTTGGTTTTGGTGATTTTTCCTTTACTGGAGAGACTTTTTTATTGCCACTTGCAGGTTTATTGAAAACTGCAGGCTGCCTTGTTTTCGTAGTACCACCAGGAGACGTCTCTGGTTTCGATGAATGTAAAGGCTTTGCTTGCCTTGTCGGAGGATTCCTTCTTCCAGGCTCGATCTTTTCAGTTGGTCTGCGCTTCCCTTCTGATGATCGCCCTTTTGAAAACTGTTCACGGGCATTTGGTGGGCTGTCTACTCTGATCCTCATGCCAGCGCTTTTATCCACAACAAAAAGCTCCTTGTCTGCCCATATAACAGGGATCGGCATCTTGATGTAGTCTTCTATTGATTCAAGACCATACACGTATTTTTCGCAAGCGAGCGATATAGCCTTGCCAGACTTACCTGCCCTGGCAGTACGTCCGATCCTGTGGACATAGTCCTCACAGTCCTCTGGCAGATCGTAATTGAGCACCAGATCAAGATCGTCAACATGAAGACCGCGCGCTGCGACATTGGTTGCCACAAGCAGCGGGATCTGCCCGGATTTCAACCCTTCGATTACCTTGTTTCTCTTATTCTGCGGAAGATCTCCAATAATATATTCACAAGGATATCCATTACGGCTGAGGCGGGTCGCCACCTCGACTGCTGCGTGCTTGGTGTTGGTAAAGATGAGCGTGCTCTTGGGTTTTTCCTTATTCAGTATACCGAGCAGAAGACTCATCTTTTCGTGTCCCCCAACATGGTAGAGTTCCTGCGTGATGTTATCTACTGTGATCTGTTCCGGGCTGAGTGCGATTTCTTTTGGATTGTTCATGTATTCCCAGGCAAGTTCACGGGCACGATGGCTTAAGGTGGCGCTGAAAAGCATGGTCATGCGCTGATCATACTTCGGCATTCGTTTAAGCATCTTTCTTAAGTCAGGCAAAAACCCCATATCAAAGAGCCGGTCTGCCTCGTCAATAACAAGAATGCCGATCTGCCTGAAATCGAGTTTATGTGACTGGTTGAAATCAATGAGTCTGCCAGGTGTGCCGATGATGATATCGACGCCTTCTTCCACAAGCTTTTCCTGCGTAACATATCCGACGCCGCCGTAAAAACTGCCAATGGTAAACTTCAGATGCCTGCCTAAGACTTTTGCCTCTTTCTCAATCTGGTCAGCAAGCTCCCTGGTAGGGGCAATAATGAGAGCTTTTTTCTTTTTTATCTCTCCTGTAAGGAGAAGCTGGAAAATAGTAATCAGAAATGCTGCGGTCTTGCCTGTTCCTGTCTGGGACTGGACGCAGACATCCTTTCCTTTCAGGGTATGAGCAAAGGTCGCTTCCTGTACTTTCGTGCATTCAGTAAATCCTGCATCCTCAATACCTTTCAAGAGGTTGCGTTCAAGCTTTAATTCAATAAATTTCATGTCTCACTTTTCATGGTTTTTGGTAAGGGATATTATATATGGTAGGTATCCTTTTGTGTTGGACATCCGTGTCTACATTTCACCCTGTTTTTTATCTTATGCAAAGATACTGCAACCCACCTGAAAAGTCAAGCTACAACTGCATTTTCTCAAATTCAGTGCTGACATGAGAGAGGAAAAACATGAAATTAATAAGGCTTTCTTTCTTTTGTTCTGATGTGAAATCATATATGCAAATACGTATGCTTAGTGGAGAGCAAATATCATGATCCTTATCCATCCTCCTGTTGCCAGACCGAGCGAGCCTCCTGCCGGCATCGCAAGGCTAGCTGGTGCACTCAAATATCACAAAATCCCTGCAACTGTGATCGATGTCAACATTGAAGGACTGCTCTTTCTGCTCGATGGATGCAAAAAAAGAACAGACACATGGACAAAAGGCGCTATGAGCCGACTGAAAAAAAATCTCTCATTGCTGCGTTCCGACCAGGGATATACCAATATCGACCGCTATGGCCGCGCAGTGAGCGACATCAGCA
>JAGVNP010000287.1 GCA_020053185.1 Deltaproteobacteria bacterium
CTCACCTTGTTCAAGCCTCACAACCTTACCATTGTGGAGATCTATTGCAGGAATGACTAACATTATGCTTTCCCCTTCTGATATTGAGCAATCCCCCAACCCTTAAAAAGAGTTGAGTATCTGAGGATATATTTTTTGCCGCTACTTATGGTCACTTTAAAATATTCCATAGGATAAAAAGTGGGATCTTGATATGCCTCGTGCCATTGCTCCTCGATACTGGTTATCTCAAGGTTCTCTCCTTCAATTTCCACATATTTTGGCACACCGGGAATTTTTACCTCGTCCCTGGTCTTGACCCTCACAGGGCTGAATCTCATAGAACCTCTTTTGTAGACGGGATCTCTTCTCCAACAACTTTTACTGCCTGGCCTAATGCCCTGGCAAATGACTTAAAGCAAGCCTCTACAAGATGATGCTTATTTCCTGATGCGCAGATTGTGATGTGGAGATTTATCCCTGCCTTAAATGCCACTGACCTGAAAAATTCCGGCAATAGATCAAGATCAAAATCGCCAACCTTGCCGCGAAATTTTTCTTTTCCGTGGATCATGAAAAATGGCCTGCCTGAGAGATCCAAAACAGTCTCAACCAGGGTCTCGTCCATAGGAATCTTTGCAAATCCGTACCGCGCGATTCCTTTTTTATCTCTCAGTGCATCCTTTAGGGCAAGACCAAGCACAATGCCTATATCCTCGGTCAGATGATGGAGATCCACATGTGTATCTCCTTTGGCTTTTATATTCAAGCCTATACCTGAATGCATGGAGAGAAGATCCAGCATGTGGCTTAAAAAACCTGCGGGGATATCAATCTTACAAGTTTTTTTGTCCAGATTGAGTTCCATTTTTATATCTGTCTCTTTTGTCTGCCGTGTGACAGATGCTTTTCTCATGCTTGTATCCTCCTTATCTCCTCATTAAATATTTCTAACGCTTTAGTAAGGCTTGACATATCATCTGTCCCGCCCTGGGCAAAAGCGCCTTTTCCTCCGCCTCTTCCGCCTACTGCGTTACAGATTTCTCTCATAATCTTTCCTGCATCCACTCTTTCTTCCAGCCCTTTTGTCACCATGATTACAAAAGTGTTTTTTCCTTTCATGGAAGATGTAAGAAATACAACTCCCTTGCCCACCCTCTCCTTGATCCTATCTCCTATGTCTCTCAGCTGGCCGACATCTTCTGCATCAACCTTTTTTATTACTACTGAAAATCCATCTGCCATAAATTCCTGCTCATCCGAAGCGCCAACAGAACCAGTTGCGATCTTCAAATTAAGTTCTTTGATTTTCTGCTCCTGTTCCTTGATCCTTGTGTGCATAGCTGAGACACGGTCAATTATTTCTCCTGGTGATGCCTTTACTTTCTCTGCTGTTTGAATAACTATGTTATTAAGGAGCCGCAGATGTTTCAATGATTCTATTCCTGCAACAGCCTCTATCCTTCTAAGACCGGCTGATATACTGCCCTCTGATACGATCTTTACCAAGCCGATCTCGCCTGTAGATTTGCAATGAGTGCCTCCGCAGAGTTCTGTCGAAACATCTCCCATACTCACTACCCTGACCTGATCTCCGTACTTTTCGTTGAACAAAGCCATTGCGCCCATCTCAAGGGCTTCTTCTTTTGACATAACCTTAATCGTAACAGGGAGATCTGTTAGCACATATTGATTTACAATATCCTCGATACGGTCAATCTCATCCACGCCAAGCGCAGCAAAATGGGTAAAATCAAATCTCAGTCTGGCATCAGTGACAAGAGAGCCTGATTGATGCACATGGCCGCCAAGCACATCCCTCAATGCCTTTTGAAGAAGGTGTGTGGCACTGTGGTGGCGCATAATAGCAGCACGTCTTGCCTTATCAACCTTGAGATCTATTTTTTGGCCTTTTTTCAGAACACCTTTATTTACTTTAACATTGTGAACAACAACATCCAAAGATGTCTTGGTGGTATCAAGGACATCTGCATCAAGTCCTTCAGCCTCGATCTTTCCAGTATCGCCAATCTGTCCGCCAGATTCACCATAAAATGAAGTGCTGTCAGTAAACAACATTCCAGTCTGTCCAGGATTAAGCTCTTTAAGATCTGATACCAAGCCATTTTGATCCTCGCCTTGAATGGCTAATATCTTGCTCGTAGTTTCGAGAGTTTTATAACCTAAAAATTTAGTCTTTTTTCTGATCACGCGTGCACTGCCTTTTGCAGTTTCGCGTGCACCAAAGCTGGTAGACGCTTGAGCCATTTTTCGCTGCTTTTCCATCAGCGTCTCAAAGCCTTGTTTGTCGATGCCAAAGCCATCTTTCCACGCCTCCCCCTCTGTAAGGTCAATAGGGAACCCGAATGTATCGTAAAGCATGAATACAACATCCCCTGGAATCATGGTATTTCCTTTTTCTTTGAGTTCGGTCTTGACCTCGGAAAGCAAGCCCAAACCTCTATCCAGGGTTTTCAAAAATCGTTCTTCTTCGTTTGAAATGACTTTGGCAATAAATTCCTTTCTGTTTTCCAGATCAGGATAAATATCCCCCATCTCTTTGACCACCTGCATGGCAACATCGTGCAGGAATGGATCATTCATGCCGAGTTGTTTTCCATAACGCGAAGCCCTTCGCATAATGCGCCTGAGCACATAACCTCTGCCTTCATTGGATGGCAAAATCCCATCGCCTATCAGGAATGCACATGCCCTGGCATGATCGGCAATAACCCTTATGGATGCATCGATCTCCTCGCTTTTCCCATAGGTCTTGCCAGATACCCTGGCTATATAGCTGATCAGGGGCTTGAATAAATCAGTGTCATAGTTGCTCTGCACACCCTGCAAAATTGCCGTGATGCGCTCTAACCCCATGCCTGTATCAATATTGGGTTTTGGAAGCGGAGTGAGTTTTCCAGAAACATCTCTATTGAACTGCATGAACACGAGATTCCAGATTTCAAGAAATCTGTCGCACCCGCATTCTACATTGCATGTTGGTTTTCCGCACCCCACACCAGGCCCCTGATCATAGATGATTTCGGAGCATGGACCGCATGGCCCGGTATCGCCCATTGACCAGAAATTGTCCTTTTCGCCAAGCCTGACAATACGATCCGGACTTACGCCTATCTTATCCTTCCACAGGCCGTACGCTTCGTCATCATCCTTGTAGACGCTCACCAAAAGCCTTTTTGAATCAAGCCCCATAACATTAACGAGAAAATCCCATGCATATTCTATTGCGCCTTGCTTGAAATAATCCCCGAACGAGAAATTGCCCAGCATCTCAAAAAAAGTGTGGTGACGTGCCGTGAATCCCACGTTTTCAAGATCATTGTGCTTGCCGCCTGCCCTCACACATTTTTGAGAAGTAGTTGCCCTTGTATACGGCCTGATATCATCTCCCAGGAACACATCCTTAAATTGCACCATGCCTGCATTGGTAAACAGAAGAGTAGGATCATTGCCAGGCACCAGAGATGAACTCTGAACTATGGCATGACCCTTACTTTCAAAATACTTTAGAAATGCAGCCCTGACCTCGGATCCTTTCATTGCTTCTCCTCGTGCAAAACCGTGAATATCTTTTCAAAGGAAAATCCTTTTTGAGAAAGATGCCGTAAAAGCTTTTCCTTTTCCATATCTTTCTTCTTCTTTATCACCATGTGAATCCTTTTCTCTTCTGGAAGTTCCTTAGAGAGATTTTTTATTGCCCTGTCTACTAAATTTTCCGGAAGGCCTATCTGATAGAGATAGTGCCTGATATAAAGATCTGCATATCCCCTTTCCGCTACGAGATGTGCCCTTCGCTTTGCATATGTCTCATCATCCAGATATCCAAGTTCATCCAGGCGAGCCATGGCAAGATCAATGATCTCACCACTTGCACCTTTTAACTCGAGTTTTTTTTTAATTCGTAAGAAGAGATTGCCCTTCTGGCAATTACGTTCAGGGAATATGCAACAGCACTTTTCAAATCATCGATTTTTGCATCCCCTGCTTTACTTCTCCTCATTCTCACTTATCCCCCTTCTCGAACATATCCCACTTGGAGTCGCTTGAGGAAATTATGCCCTTCATTCGCAATGCAAAATCATCAGGATTGGTTGCCTGACGCAAGGCCTCATGGTAATGAATCAGGCCATTTTGAACCAATGCCATCAGAGATTGGTCAAATGTCTGCATTCCGTATGATATCGCACCTTGTGATATTGCATCTGTAATCTCGCTGGTCTTTTTCTCATCCGTAATGCATTCTCTGATCCTTGCAGTGCTCACCATAACCTCTACCGCAGGAACCATACCGCTTCCGTCTATTCTAGGAATAAGTCTTTGTGATATGACTGCCTTCAATATCCCTGCAAGCTGGAATCTTACCTGCTGATGCTGGTGAGGAGGATATATTGAAATAATCCTCATGATCGTTTCTTCTGCATCCAGTGTATGTAAGGTAGAAAACACGAGATGCCCTGTTTCCGCTGCGGTCAAGGCAGTATCTATCGTATCCTTATCTCTCATTTCGCCAACCATTATCACATCGGGATCCTGCCTTAATGCAGCCTTTAGGGCTATCGAAAACGATGTGGTATCAGCACCCACCTCTCTCTGGTTTATAATCGACAAATTATCTCCATGTATAAATTCTATGGGGTCTTCTATAGTCATGATGTGGCAGTTTCTGTTTGAATTTATATGATTGACCATGCCGGCAAGTGTTGTTGATTTGCCTGATCCTGTGGTTCCTGTTACAATAACAAGCCCTTTTCTCTCAAGGCTGATGCGCTTTATCACTTCGGGAAGATTGAGGTTGTCCAGATTGGGACAATCGCTCGGGATAATTCTGAATGCCATACCAAAATAGCCGCGCTGTCTGTAACAATTTACCCTGAAGCGAGCTTCTTCAAAAGAGCTGTAAGAAAAGTCTGCTTCATTTGTAATGTCAAATCGTTCTTTCTGATGCTGATTCATTACACTATAGGCAATATTAGCAATATCATCATTTTCCAGCTTGGAAAATTGCGTCAGCGGAACAAGAGCCCCATATCGCCTGGCTATCGGATGAAGCCCTACCTTGAGATGGACATCTGATGCCTCTATCTCTATAGCAGCTGCAAGTACATCATCAATCTTCACTACTTCTCTCCTCCGGCAGTTTTAGTTTTTTTCCCGCTAGAAAGTTTTTCTTTTACTGCCGTATATATTTCCTGAAATACTTCGGGGTTGTCTTTTAAAAATGTCTTCACAGACTCTCTCCCCTGGCCCAGTCTTTGTTTCTTATAGCTGTACCATGCTCCGCTTTTCTCAATAACACCTATATCACTTTTTGATCCTACATCGAGAACCTCTCCATACTTGGAGATTCCTTCTCCAAACATGATATCGAACTCCACCTCTTTGAATGGAGGGGCCAATTTGTTTTTTACCACCTTCACCTTTGTGCGGTTCCCTACAATACTGTCACCTTCCTTTATTACATCGGCTTTTTTGATCTGAAGCCTTATAGAGGCATAGAATTTTAATGCAGTGCCGCCTGTGGTGGTCTCTGGATTTCCGTACACAATCCCTATCTTTTGTCTGGTCTGATTGATGAAGATAGCCGTGGTTCGCGTCTTTGAAATCGCTCCGGATAGTTTTCTCAATGCCTGAGACATGAGCCTCGCTTGAAGGCCCATATGGGAATCCCCCATATCACCCTCGATCTCTGCCCTGGGCACAAGTGCTGCAACTGAATCTATTACCACAATGTCTA
>JAGVNP010000192.1 GCA_020053185.1 Deltaproteobacteria bacterium
CAAGGGTTCAGGGAAAGGTGGCCTTTATTCCTTTTGATGACGCCTGGTTTGAAGTATCGCTCAACAAGCTTTTCTATGAACCAGAGGATAATGTGGAAGAGTATGATGAGACATGGGGCGCAATCGAGTTCTCCAAGGATTTTGAATCGATATGGGTTTGGGGAGCCGGAGAGGCATACTCCGGAGGTAGAAAATCCCTCTATGGCGGCATCGGCATTTTGGTTGGAAAAGAAATTTACGGCACAGCCACTCTTCAGGGGGGCAAGACATGGAATGGATATGAGATGGGACATGGCTCATATCGGATAGGCGGAGATATCGGAGAGGGATATTTTACCAATCGGCCGTCAAGGCTAATGCCTTTGCGGGGGTTTGATTCAAATATTCTGGATGCAGGAAAGGCCATGGCAGGAAGCGTGGAAATTTACTGGCCGCTTGTCAATTTGCAAAAAGGATATAAGACAGTCCCGCTGTTTTTACATATGGCGCGGATTGGCACATTCGTGGATGCAGGGGCATGTGCTGACCATATGACAAGAGATGAACTGCTTGTAGGCGCAGGAGTGGAGTTGGTCACCTCCATGGAAGTTGCATGGGGGAATTTCTCTACCTTCAGGGCAGGGCTTGCCTGGCCAGTCGAGCAGCCCGATTATCTGGATGAAAAAAGCCCTGTAGCGAATATTCAAATTGGCATGCCATTATAAGATTGATTCTTTTGTTCTTTTTCTTGAGAGCAAAGCAAGGGCTGTGGTATTGAAGAATCAGTGAATAGTAAATCGTAAGAAAGATGCAGTGATATTTTAAAGGAGGGCTTATGAGTAATGCTGGTCTTTGCTTCATGTCTGCCACGAAAATATCTTCATTGTTCAAGACAAAGAAACTCTCACCTGTTGAGGTTATGGACGCGATCCTGGGTCGTATTGAGGAGCTAAACCCAAAGGTAAATGCGATTATAACGCTTTGCGCTGAAGAGGCAAAGGTTACTGCAAAGAAGGCAGAGAAGGAGATCATGAAGGGGAAATATAAAGGCCCACTTCATGGCATGCCCATTACGATCAAGGATAATATTTTTACCAAAGGCGTGAGAACAACCTTTGGATCAAAACTCTATGAAAATTTTGTTCCGGATGAAGACTGTGCCTTTGTGGACAGGCTGAAAAAGGCAGGAGCAATTATTCTTGGGAAAACCAATCTTCCGGAATTCGGGCTTATCGGGATAACGGATAATCCGGTATTTGGCCCGACAAAAAACCCATGGAATTTGAGCAAGACCCCTGGCGGATCAAGCGGAGGTGCAGCAACAGCTGCTGCATTAGGCTTTGGGCCTCTCCATCATGGGAATGACGGCGGCGGGTCTATACGCATACCATCGAGTTTCTGCGGCGTTTATGGATTGAAGCCAAATTTTGGACGCGTGCCGCGTATGCCCGCTCCTCACGGGTGGGAGACTCTTTCGCAGGAAGGTGTGATTACCCGTACCGTAGCCGATGCCGCACTTATGCTCACTGCAATGGCCGGCCCTGACGACAGGGATCGGTCTTCGCTGCCTAGCCAGGATCTAAAACTCAAGGATGCATTGAGAGGAGATGTAAAAGGACTTAAGATTGCCTGGAGCCCTGACCTCGGCTATGCCACGGTAGATCCAGAAGTTCTAGAAATTACGAAGAAAGCAGCTCTAAAATTCAAGAATCTCGGATGCAGAGTTGACGAGGTAAATCTCAATCTGATGAACGTGGGTTCTGACTGGGTAGTGATCGTTGCAAGCGAGACAGCAACTGCCCTGGAGGATAAAAGGCAGGAGTGGGAAAAGGTCATGTTTCCTCTTTATGTGCCATTTATGCAGCTTGCCGATGTGCTTGGTGCCAAGGACATTGTGAAAGCGCAGTTTCATAGAGAAGATCATTGGCTTGGGGTAAAGAAGATTTTTGAGACATACGATATTCTTTTAACCCCCACTATGCCGGTTACAGCATTTGACCAGGGAATCATGGGGCCTGATAAGATCGCCGGGAAAGACGTTGATCCTACAGCCATTGCTGCATTCACGATTCCTTTTAATTTCACAGGCCAGCCAGCTGCATCGATTCCATGCGGATTCACGAAAGCGGGCATGCCTGTAGGTCTTCAGATTGTTGGACGCAGATTTGATGAGGCAACCGTTATCAAAGCGTCTGCAGCTTTTGAGCAGGCATGTCCGTGGGCAGATAAAAGGCCTCAATTATAGATAAGCCACCGTGCTATAGCATAGACCTTTGCATAATACCCACTCGGTCATTGCGAGTACGTTCGCTTCGCTCAGCATAAACTCCGGGAAGCAATCTGACTGTGAAACAGTCATCCTGAGGGCAGTGCCCGAAGGATCTTGTTAAGATTCTTCGCCCTTCGGACTCAGAATGACACTTCGTGTCAGATTGCCACGTCACTTATGCTCCTCGCGATGACAAAAAACAATTATGCAAAGGTCTCATATCCGTAAATACGGCGAGCAGAATTTAGACAGAACGAATCACGTTTTACGATTCACGACTAACGGAATTAGAAGGCAGGGTTCACTGTATACAGGCACAAGATGCCATCCTGTCTGTTTTTCTCTGCCTTGGGTTGCTCACCTTCAACTACTTTTTCTATAAGTGCGATGAGTTCATCCCCGACCTCGGTCAAGCCTTTGCCCTCAAGTATAGCGCCTGCATTGATATCCATGTCGTCTTTCATGGAGTGATATAACTTGGAAGTGCTTGCCACTTTGATCACTGGCACTATTGGGAACCCGATCGGGTTCCCTCTGCCGGTTGTAAAGACCATGAGTTGTGCTCCTGATGCTGCTACCCCGGCCATTGATTCATTGTCGTACCCAGGCCCATCCATGAGCACAAGCCCTTTCTGGCTTGGTATTTCGCCATAGTCTATTACCTGTGTAATGGGTGAGATTCCTCCCTTTACAATGCAGCCCAGAGATTTTTCCTGTATCGAACTCATGCCGCCATCCATGTTTCCAGGCGCAATCACAAGGGATGCAAGGGGTCCCATGATATCATGGGTTCTTTTTTCAGCATCATCGATCATTTTTTTGATCCGTTGGCCAACTTCCTGGCTTACAGCCCTTCTCTCCAAAATATGCGAAGTCCCGATCATCTCGGTATTTTCTGTTAAAATTGCTGTTCCGCCTTTTTCTATGAGCCAGTCAGATGCAAGGCCCACGCTAGGATTTGCTGTGACGCCTGAAAATGCATCTGAGCCTCCGCACTCAAGTCCCATGATGAGAGAATCGAAGCTGCAGGGGACACGTTTCATTTTTTTTGTCTCATTCAAAAATTTTCGCACAATAGAGATGCCCTTGGCAGCAGTTTTTTGCGAACCGCCCTCTGCCTGAATAGAAAGCATTTCCACTGGTTTTTTTGTCTCTGCAATGGCAAGCCCCAGCCAATCGCCTTTGATCACTTCGCATCCAAGGCCTATTACCAGGACTGCGGCAACGTTAGGATTTTTTCCGATATTTCTAAGCGTACGTGTATGGAGCTCCATCTCTCCCACCCGCCCGCATCCATGCCCGTGAAACAGCGGAACAGCCTCAGGCACTTCCCGCACGATATGGGCAACCACGCCGTTTGCGCATGCGACGGATGGGATGATCACCACATGATTCCTGATGCCAACAGAGCCATTTGGTCGCTCAAACCCCATGAATGTGTTCATCTACTTTTCCTCCACGTGCAGATTATGGGCATGCACCCAGTGTCCCTGCTTAATATCTTCAGAAGCAAATCCGATGGTCTCTCCGTATTTGATGATTTGCTCTCCTTTTTTGATGTCAGCAAGCGCTACCTTGTGGCTGTAGGGAATATTGTTCAAGGCAGTAATTTTTTTGCCATCAGCTAGAGAAAATTTTTCTCCTTCTTTTATATCCTGCAAGGCAATAGCAACATTGTCTTTAGGGTTTATGATAATGGTTTGTTCCATATGTCCTCCCGAAGTAATTTCAAATCAATATATCAAAAGCTATACGTATAAGCTTTTTTTCTGTCAACAGACTTTGGATTTTCTGTATTCAGGATTAAGCGGGCACGCTTTGTTTATGCAGTGCGGGCATCCGCTGATACGCAAATGAATAAACCAGAAAACCGCGATTACACATACATAGAAAAATCCAAAAACATACAATCTGCGCGTGATGATAAGAAATAAGGGGACAGAAACGCGCAGCAGATATGCAAAAGATGCCCAGACAAGCGAGTGATATCCAAAAGAGTCTTTTTTGAATTTGAAGACGTGATGTACGCAGGTGCCTTCCAGAGGTACCGGACATGATTTTCCATAATACACGCATCCTCTGCATGCGCCTGCATACACCACGAAATATGAGAAAACCCACAGTCCCACATATATCAGTGTGGCATAGATGCTTTCCAAGATGCTGACAACAAGGCCGAGGAGAAAAAGCAATTCCAGCAGAGACGTGGTGAGAAAGTTGTCTTTGCGGCTGAAGGTCGAAAGACTAATTTTTTTCTTTGGTCGTAGCATTAGTTATTCCCCTTGATGGTGTCTTCTAATGTCTGCGAAGAGGTGTAGCTTGGTTGAAAGCCTAGAATCTTTTTTGCTTTCCCATTGTCCGCGATAAATGGATACCGCACATATTCGAGATAACCCCTGTTTACTTCAAGTCCGGGCGCATGAAGCCTCCATAGGATTTCCAACAGAGGATAGAGCATCCATGATGGGGACGGGATGAGTATTGTTCCCAGTCTTTTTGCGATGGCGTTTGTGGTAAGTGTTCCATCGCCCGCGATGTTGAATGCTCCAGGAATTTTCTTTTTTGCTGCGACCATGCAGGCTGATACGAAATCATCCTCATGTACAAACTGAACCTCTGGGTCATGACCAAGCACGCTAACTGTTACTTTCCGAAAAAGCATGCGTGAGACATAATTGTCCACAGTAGGGCCAAAAACCGTGCATGGACGAAGAATAGTCAGAATCATCTCCGGGTGATTCCTTGCAAAACTCTGCACCATCTCATCCACGCGTGCCTTATTATGGCCATAAGGAAAACTCTTGTTTCCCCGCAGGGGATCATCTTCTTTTAATATGCGAGGATTATCCGCATGTGCGCCATATGCAAGGGTGGAGCTTATGGCAATGACCTGGCTAACGCCAGAACATGCTGCTGCTTCCAGCACATTCTTTGTTCCGTTATAATCAATATCATGCATGAGCTTTTTGTCGTGGATCGGTTTTACAACAAAAGCGAGATGGAAGATTGTATCAATAGAATGTTTTTTGAGCAGATCCTCTATCCGCGGATCACGGATGTCCATTTTATAAAAAGATAATTTTTTAGAAGAAGACTTTGGCTGGGTTATGTCGATCCCGATAATGGTTCCTATATCATCCCGCTTTTCGAGCTCCTGGCAGAGCCGTGTTCCCAAATATCCTGATGACCCTGTGATGCATATGTTTTTCATGAACAGCCTCCAAATTTATTGGCGAAAAAAGATCTTTCCCAAGACAGGTTCCTTTACCGCGATCGCCTCTTCAGGACAGGATTCCTGGCAGCAGTAGCAGCGTATGCATCTTTTGTAGTGATATACTGGCGGGCTCTTTTTATCGCCCGCCTTCCAGTCAACCGCTTTGGGCTTTGCTGGACATAGGTTCACGCATGTTCCGCATTTTGTACACTTAGCCTCATCAATAACTGGCCGGGGCATTGTTCTGTTTTTTAAAAACCGTAAGAAAGGGCCGCCTGCAACTGAAGCAGGGGGTTTTCTTTTCATATCAAAGCTCGGATCGATAAAAGAGTTTATATCATCTCCGAGCAGCTCGATCTCTTCAGCGAGGTATGTGCCAAGCCCTGCTTTTTTGCCCGGCTTTGATGTAGGCAGCATCTCCGGATCAAAGGCAACGATCCTGCATGCAACAGCATCAAGCGCAACAGGGTCGCTGGAAATCAGAAGCACACCCAGCTTTTTTGGCTTGCCGCTCCGCGGGCCGTTACCTTCCATGGCATTGATTGCATCCATGATATAAAGCCGCGGCTTGATGAGTGTATTTATGTCAACGAGCATACTGGAAAATTCATGAGGGTCTTGTATCTTGAGATGGTGTGCAGTCTTTAAAATCCCGGGTATGCAGCCGAATTGATTTTTTACTGCGCCGGTAAGCCTGGTGAGCTGATGTGTTTTTAATTTTGGAAGCGAGATAAGTCCGTCAGTATCAAGCACGCCATTGGCAATCACGAATCTCTTATTGATCAATGCATCCTTGTGAACGACTTCCCGACCCTGATTGAAATCGGCAAGTTTTATCCCCAATTCTTCAGCAGCCTGCTTAAGACCTGCACGACCAACATGCCACTCGCATTTTCCAACACTCGGCGAGTCGCCATAATATACGTTGGCGCCGACTTCTTTGAGGATCTTGCCAATTGCCTTGAGTACGCTCGGGTGGGTACACACGCATTTCCCTGGCTCTGCGCCAAGAAGAATGTTTGGCTTTAGCACAATCTTCTCGCCCGGTTTTACAAAATGCGCGATCCCGCCGATGAGATCGACACCTTTCTTTGCTGCATTATATACCAGGGTCTCGTCATAGGATTCGCACCGCATAAGACTCACCTTTGATTTTTCCATAGCAGACCTCTCACGTATTTTTATCACTGATCAGATTTCCCAGCAATCTGAATCATAAGAGGCAATTGACATCGAGGAAGAGCGTGGTGCATAAGTGAGAGGGGACGATTTTATGGACGAGTCTACACAGTTTTTTGTCAGCATATGGATAAAATTCTTTTTTCTTTTGACCCCGTTTTTTGTCATGTCTGTATTTCTTTCCCTCACGCAGGATATTTCTTTGGCAGAACGCCGCAAGATGTCTGTACGGCTTACTCTTGAAGTGATCATCATCTGCTTTATCCTGTACTTTCTCGGCAATGCCATTTTCAAAATTTTCGGCATCACCCTTGATGCTTTCCGCATAGGAGCAGGAACCCTGCTCTTTCTCTCGGCTGTTGATCTCGTGCAGGGCAAAGAAACCCCTGTGGTTCAAGAGGACTCTGGCAATATCACTATCGTCCCTCTGGCCATCCCTATTACGGTTGGACCAGCTACCACTGGCGCGCTGCTTGTCATGGGTGCTGATGTTGCTAGCGCATGGGAAAAGGTCTTGGGGTGTGCGGCTCTGTTTTTTGCCGTGCTCGTAGTGGGAATCCTTTTGTTTTTGTCCACTGCAATTGAAAGGATCATTGGTCGCACTGGGTTGAAGATCCTGAGCAGACTCACCGGCCTTGTTCTTTCAGCTCTGGCAGCTCAGATTGTTTTTACCGGCATCAAGCATTTCCTTGCCTGAGCCCTTTTTTGTTTAACAAAGGAACAAAGCTATTTGCTAAAATCTGTCTGCATGCATTTGTAAATCACAAAAAAATCCTCTATAACCAAATAGTTTATCAAAAAAGCGGAGGAAGTATGCCAGTTTTTGAGTTTGAGGGAAGAAGGCCGACTATAGGAGATGGTACGTATATCTATCCTGATGCGGTTATCATAGGTGATGTGCGGATCGGCGAGAAATGTTTTATTGGGCCGGGTGTGGTCATACGCGCTGAGCACGGGACCATCTTTATAGGTAATGAGTGCGCAATAGAAGATGGCGTATTCATGCATGTGCAGGCTGGCAAGGAAATGCGAATCGGCTCGCGCGTGATTGTTGGACACAAGGCCATGCTGCACAACTGCACGATCCAAGATGAAGCAACCATCGGCATGTGCTCTACCATAAGCGATCTCTCTGTTGTAGGTGCGTGGTCGATAATTGCTGAGATGAGCCTGGTAAAAAAGAGCCAGATAATCCCTCCAAATGTTATTGCAGGAGGCGTGCCTGCAGAGGTGATCAGGGAGCTTGAAGAGCGGCACAAAAAGTTTTCTATATGGGGCAAGGATTATTATGTTGGCCTTGCGCAAAAATATCCCAAGTCACTCAAGGAGATTTCCTAAACTCTGTCCATGGAGAAACACACAGTAGATATCACGATTATTGGTGCAGGCGTGGTTGGTCTTGCAGTCGCGCTCAATGTTGGAGGCCTTGCTGAACATGTTCTTGTTGTTGAGAGCGAGGCTGGTCCTGGCAAAGGGATCTCTTCGCGGAACAGCGAGGTCATCCATGCGGGTCTGTATTATCCGCAGGAATTTTTAAAGACAAAACTGTGTGTGCGGGGTAATCCTCTCTTATATGAATTTTGCGAGCGCTATCATGTACCGCATAAGCAGATCGGCAAGGTTGTGGTTGCTGTCAATGATCCAGAAAAAGATGCCATAGAGAGTCTGTTTGATGCAGGCGAAAAAAATGGAGTGCAGGGACTGGAGCTTCTCGAACGCCATGATCTTAAAAAGAGAGAGCCGCATGTAGAAGGCGGGCTTAGCCTGTACAGTCCGAATACAGGCATTGTTGATTCTCATAGGCTTACAAAAACTCTCGAAGGCCTATCGATCGAGCGCGGTGCACAAATTATGTATAAGACCTGCCTGATAGCGCTGGAAAAGAAAGCAGATGTTTTTTCCTGCACAGTGCAGCATCCAGATAAGACCATCTACACTTTTTTCTCCCGCATCGTGATCAATGCTTCCGGGCTATTCTCAGACAAGATCGCGCAGATGCCAGGCATTGATATTGATCGTGCGGGATACAGGATATTCCCGTGCAAGGGCGAATATTTTCGGGTGCATGGAGGTGCTGGCCGTCATGTAAAAGGCCTTGTTTATCCAAGCCCATTGGCGCATCGAACAGGCCTTGGCATACATGCAACAAAGGATCTGGCAGGAGGACTCAGGCTTGGGCCAAATGCGATATATGTTGATGAACCCGATTATACAGTAGACCCGGATCATTCTGAAGAGTTTTATCAGTCTATCCGATCACTGCTGCCGTTTATTCACAAGGAAGACATCTCTCCTGACATGGCAGGCATACGACCAAAGATACAGGGGCCAAATGATCCGATAAAAGATTTTGTGATTTCGCATGAAACGGATAAAGGGCTTAGCGGCATGATAAATCTTATTGGCATTGAATCACCGGGATTAACGAGCTGCCTTGCAATAGGAGAAAAAGTAAAAGCGCTTATTCGGGATGCACAAATACTGTAACGCTTTACGTTTCACTAGATCTTTGCATAATTACCCTTGCTGTCATTCCGGGCTTGACCCGGAATCCAGGAAACCATTGATGCGACTGGATTCCCGCCTCCGCGGGAATGACAAATATGTGCAGTTTATTCTATTGTGCAAAGGTCTC
>JAGVNP010000310.1 GCA_020053185.1 Deltaproteobacteria bacterium
AAAATTACGTTCATTGCAATTGATCAGGACACGACTGCTCTTGCAAATGCACGCTCCAGGATCGATCCGCTGATAAAAGGCAGAGATGATATTGAGGTAGTTTATCTGGAGGAAAATATAAAGCGCCTTATTGTGGGCGGCAATGCCGTGAACAGCTACTATACTGATATTGATATGATTTATTCAGTGGGACTGTTTGATTATCTCTCTGACAGGGCATCAAACAAGCTCATACATAAACTCTATACGTTTTTGAAGCCTGGCGGAACAATGATTATAGGTAATTTTGGAACATATAATCCACAGCGCTTCAAGATGGAATACGGATCCGAGTGGTTCTTGTTGCATCGCAGCGAAGAAGAGATAAAAAATCTGGCCGCGGGTCTTCCAGAAAATGCCACTCTGTGGATCGAGCGGGAGCCAGAGGGAGTAAACCTCTTTCTTAATATCAAGAAGCCTTAAGGGTTAGTCTCGTCACCAAAAGCCTCCTGGAACTGGGAGGTGTCGGGAAGATCGGCTAGCGAGTTCAGTCCGAATACTTCCAGAAATTTATCAGTGGTTGCATATTTGAGTGGACGGCCTGCCTTTATCTCAATGAGCTGGTTATTAATAAGGGTTTTTAAAGAAGAGCTGGAATCCACACCCCTGATCTTATCCACAGTCTGTTTTGTGCAAGGCCCTCTGTAAGCAACTATGGCAAGTACTTCAAGCGCTTCGGTCGAAAGCCTCTTTGCCTTGTGGAGTTTCCGGATATATGGGGAATACATCTGTTTGGTTACGAACATGTATCCGTCTGCTACCTTGTCTATGCCAAAACTCCGGCCGGATTCTTCATAGGTTTTGTTGAGCTCAGTGATGAGTTCTTCTACCTGCTGATTGTTTATGTCAGAAACAATTTTCAAGATATCCTTTACTGAAAGCGCTTCCTCTGCTGAGAACAAAAGGGCTTCTATAATATCTCTCGGATTCATGTTCGTCCTCTCTAGTTATTCTTGATACTCTTCATCAACGTCTTCTTCAAGCGAGCTTCCTCTTTTGATGAGGTAGATCTTTTCAAACAACCCCTTCTGTATCAGGCGCACCACTGCATTTTTTGAAAGCTCAAGCGCTGCCAGGAAAATAGTGATGATCTCGATTCTTTTATCTGTCTTTGCCACCTCATCAAGGACTATCTTCTTTTTTATTCTCAGCAGAGAGGCAATCCTGTCGATCATCTCGCTGATGCTAAACATGGCATGTTCGACTTTCATGATATATTTTTTTGTTCTTGCCTTGATGGCAACGATTGCCTGCATGAGAGATGTGATGTTCATCTGAGCCAGAGTCTTTTCCTGTGGTGTGGTTGCGCCTCTGGGAAATTTATCTCTGTACAGGAGAGGGCGTTCGTTCAGCTTTAACGCTGCCTCCTTGATCTCTTTGTATGCTGCAAGCATTTGCCGCAGTTCTTCGATCGGATCCTCTCCCTGTTCCTGCGTTTCATCTTCACGCACAGGCAGAAGCAGACAGGATTTTAGCCAGAGGAGGTAGGATGACATGTCGAGAAACTCGCTTGCCAGGTCGATATTAAGGCTTTTCATCTGGTTCATATACTCAAGGTATTGATCAATAATGGGACATATCTGCAAGTCCTCTAAGCTGAACTTGTTCTTCTCGATCAGATATAAAAGAAGGTCTAGCGGACCTTCAAAACGAGGGATGTGGAGCACAAAGTCCACAGAAAGCCTCCTATTTACTCAGGCAGAGCACAGATCTTACTTTTTGCATTGTCTCTTCAGCCTGCTTCCTTGCGTAGGTTGCGCCCTTGTCCAGTATATCATCAACATCCTTTGTGTGGGTTTTAAAATATTTGATTCTATCCCACACAGGGATCAGCTCTTTCTCCAGACTTGCAACAAGGATTTTTTTGCATTCCACGCACCCCATGCTTGCGGTTTTGCACCCATGCTGTATGTCTTTTCTCTGTTCTTCGTCTGTAAAATAAATATGTAGAGGATAGAGATTGCAGTCTTTTGGATCGCCCTTATCCTTTTTGGTTTTTCGCTTGGTGTCTGTAAGCATCTGTGAAACTTTTTCTTTCAAAGATGCTGGGCTTTCCTCTATCCAGATTGCATTGTTATATGACTTTGACATCTTTCTGCCGTCTAAGCCTGCAACCTTTGGCGCCTCGGCAAGAATTTCTTTTGGTTCTTTTAAGAGCTTATCGCCATAAAGAAAATTGAATCTCCTCGCGATCTCACGCGTAAGCTCTAAGTGCGGCAGCTGGTCTTCGCCTATTGGTACCCTGTCCGCATGATACATCACTATATCTGCAGCCTGGAGCACCGGGTATCCCAAAAAACCAAAAGTTCCCAGATCTTTCTCTTTCAACTCATCTTTGAGTTCCTTGTAGGTGGGGTTGCGCTCGAGCCATGATAGCGGGGTGATCATAGAGAGTAGCAAAAAGAACTCTGCGTGCTCCTTGATGTCTGACTGTCTGAATATGGTCGACTTCTCTGGATCTATTCCAACACCCAGCCAGGTAATTACCATATCTTTGACGCTTGTCTTTATGATGGACGGGTTTTTGTACTCGCTGGTCAGCGCATGCCAGTCTGCAATGAAATAGAAGCAATCGTACTTTTTCTGAAGCTCCACCCATTGCTTTAGAACGCCAAGATAATGGCCCAGATGAAGGGCGCCTGTTGGACGTATACCGGATACAATCCTTTCTTTCATGTATCACCTTCCTATATAGCTAGCAGCACGTTTACTATTCCATTGATCGCAGGAAATAGCACTACACGTACCATTCCTGTAAATATCAGAGCAAGGAGTATGATAAATCCATACGGCTCTATCTTTGCCCATTTATATGCCATATCTCTTGGCAGAAGTCCTACTATGATCCTGCCTCCATCCAGCGGCGGAACCGGGATCAGATTGAATATCGCAAGCCCCACATTGATCATCACCATGATATTGAACATATAGGCAAGCGGATAAAAATATGATGAATTATTAAGGGTGGGGCCAGTAAATTTCAGGATCAAAGCAAATGCAATTGCCAGAACTATGTTTGAGGCGGGCCCTGCACAGCCAACCCACATCATGTCCCGTCTTGGATCTTTGAAATATCTCGGATCGACAGGCACTGGTTTTGCCCATCCGATCATTCTGGTGATGAACAGCACCAGAAGACCAATGATATCAATATGCTTTATCGGGTTCAACGTAAGCCTGCCCGCGAGCTTTGCCGTGGGGTCACCCAGACGGTATGCTATGTAGCCGTGGCACACCTCATGAACTGATATGGAAAACAGTACAGGCACGATTAATAGTAAAGCTGTTGTAATTTGCTGATTCATAAGCTGATTCTTATACCCTAAGCACCTGGTGGTGTCAAAAGAATGATCTTTAAGGCGATTTTTTATTAAAGATCAGAAAATAGAGGCGGATTCCTGAATAACCACAGCACCTTACATTTCTTCCTGAATCTGCAACCCCTGCATACCTCGACAGAAATTCTGGGTTTTGCTTTTCGCCTTATGCATACAATATATTCGCTCATCTGACTATATACCCCACCTCTTTAAACGCTTCTCTTACGGTTTCATCCTCGATATCCAGGCCGGTAAGAAAACCGAAATTTTTCTTGGTCTGATAATAGAGCATGGCATATCCCGGGATCGTATCTAAACCTAACGATGCTGCCTGCTCGAAAAATAAGGTAGGCCTCATAACAGTCTCGAGGCATCGTGTCCCTTTTTTAAGCCTGGTAAGATCAAGATCAAACGGGATCTCCTCAGCGATCGGCGTTACCTGTACCACGACATCTACATCCGGAAGCACCTCATCAATATATGCGCTCACCTTTTCTTTTTTAAAGAGATTTATAACTTTATCTGTCCTGTCCTTTGAACGGTTGAGTATGTATACGCGTTCTGCTCCATTGGTGACAAAAGCGTCGATGATTGCCCGGCTAGCTCCGCCTGCTCCGATAATGAGACATTTGGCGCCTTTCACATCTCCGATTGCCTGGAGAGCGCCTATTCCGTCTGTGTTGTAACCGAACAAAACGCCTTCCTTTGACCTCACTACAGTATTTACCACGCCTACGCGGGAGGTGATGGGACATTTGACATCGACTATTTCTGCCACTGCTTCTTTGTGAGGGATGGTCACATTGAACCCACCCAGGTTTTCCCATCCGGCAAACGATTTTATAGTAGATTTTATTGCATCAGGAAGAACGTCATGGCTAATATACACCATATCCAGGTGCAGCTTTTTGAACATGAAATTGTAGACTGTTGGGGCAACTACCTTTGATGATGGGTGGGCAAGTATTGTAAAGACCTTTGTGCGACCTGAGATATTCACTTTAGGCCCTTTAGTCCCTTCACCTCTTCTACCAACCTGGCTAGCACTTCTCCTGTTGAACCTTTAATGATGAAATCAGATACATATCCGGTCAGTGGTGTATCCTCCAAATTTATCTCAATCACATGGGTGTCCTTTGACGAAGAGAACATGCCCATAAGCCCGAATGCCATTGGCTTTCTGCCTTTTGCAACAAAAGGCAGCGACGCTGCAGGCTCAACCTGTGCAGATGTGCCTACCACGAGCATGAGGTCGCAAGCGCTTGCTTCCTCGAATGCCTCGTTGAGCGCATTTTTTGGTATTGCCTCGCCAAAAAAAACCGCATCAGGTTTCAGTATGCCCCCGCATTTACACCTCGGCGGAAGATTTTCCATATCGAGAAAGTTCACGAGCTCTTCATAATCATAAAGTTTCGAGCACTCAATACATTTGGCGTGCTGCATGTTTCCATGAAATTCTATTACATGGCGGCTGCCTGCTTTCTGATGAAGATTGTCGATGTTCTGGGTGATCACAGTGCGAATAAGACCGATCTTTTCCAGATACGCCAAAGCAAGATGCCCCTTGTTTGGCTTTGCATCGAAGATGGACAAAGCGCCTGTTTTTGCCATATCGAGAATAGTGCTCCACACAAAGCCTGGCTCTTCGATAAATCGCTGATAGAAAAAAACCGATGGATCATACCTCTCCCAGATGCCTCCTGGTGATCTGAAATCAGGTATTCCTGACTCCGTGCTGATCCCGGCGCCTGTGAGAGCAACAACATGATTGGCTTGCAAAAGAAGGTCTGCAGCCTGTCTAATTAAGGTGGTATCCATATGAAATAAAAGTATCAGATGTTCATTATGAGGTCAACAATAATGCCTATTTCTTTGCATTTGAACTTCGTCCCTTTCTTTGCTCGGCCCAAAGAAAGGAGACCGAAAGAAAGGGCGCCCCACGAAACCGCCTTTCAGGTGTGTTCGCTCGTTTGAAAAAATCCGGCCGCAAAAATTCGCTTCGCTCAGGTTTTGCTATTCTCCGGATTTTTTCTGCACTCGCTCACCGGTTTCAAGGGTACCCCTGAGAATCTTAATAATCTATCAAAAGACAGGGTATCTACATCTTGGAGGATGTAATTTTTTCCGCTTTCAAAAAGAACTTTCGTATATAAACTAAATACCCCAGAAGTAATACAGTAGTAACACCTGTAAATATCACTATACCCGTACCCTGAACAAAAGCGTTGCCTCCAGGCTGATTGGGCTGATCATTCATAATTTTCATAAAAGTTCCACTCAGATAATTAATGGTTACCGAGATGCTTATAATAAATGTAAGCGCAACAGTTCCCCACCATGCCTTTATCTTAAGTTTATATGTGCCCCAAGCTAGATAGAGATACGAAAGGACTAGTGCAAGAATTACTACTAATGCAGGCACTCCTTTTAAAATAAATCCAAAAAAAGGAAAACTGTATCCGCTAAACAAGGACAGGAACATTGTTGCGCCCGCAAAGCCGTTCCATAGGCTAAGTATAAGAACAGGTAATGGACATTTGTCTGTCCAACGTATATTTTGATCTCTAAACTCACATGTAGCCTTTACATTTTTACCACTGTAGAAGAGAACAAATATGCTTGGCATAATTACCATAAAAATTGAACTAAATCCTATTGTTAAGTATTTTGCGACCTTGGCTGCTTCAGGGGTTGTTTTTCCACTCTCAACCATCCCGTTATAAACGTCAGGCATCCAAGCTATCTCATAAAATAAAATAGACAGCCCGACAATGAGCCAGACCCATGAGGTAATTAGAATAAGTACTCTTGCCCATCTCCTAGCCTTTATTGAACCAATCCCCATCAATATAAACCAGATAGCGAGACCAAGATAAAGCATGCAGGTTAGAATTCTAATGCTATCAGGAAGATTAGTACCGGCATTTTTTAATATATCGCCCGAAGTAGCCATTGTTATTGCTATATGCATGCAGAATGCACCTAAAATAATCTGAAGTATTCCGAACACTACCAACCACACTTTACGATTCTTAAATTTAGGAATGGTCAGTTGATTTTCATTGTTTGTCATTTTATATCCTCCTCATTAGTCTTACCGAGTATGCATAGCAATTAAGTTTAATTATATGTACCATATAACAAGAGAACTCTAAATATCAAGATCTCTTGCCTTTCTATTTAATTCCCGCTCTTTGAACAGAGTGCACTTGATATTTCGGCGATACTTTTTCAAGAGGGGCGAGAAAATTTTCTTGACTGTAGCGTTGAGTTTCCTTACTCATTATGCAATGAGATATGTTTCTCTTTTGTTTATTCTTATCTTTGCCATATCATGCAGCACCGCTTCACTGGAATATCGTTCCAATGCTCAATCAGGGAAAGCCGCCGTCAATGGAGTGGAAATCTACTATGAAATATATGGAAGCGGCGATCCGCTGATATTGCTCCATGGCGGATTTCATGATGTAACTGCTTGGCGTAATCAGATTCCAGAGTTGTCAAAACACTTTCAAGTAATTGCGGTTGACAGCAGAGGCCATGGCGCATCAACCTTTGATGATCAACCTTTCAGCTATGAGCTGCTGACTTCGGACATAATTGCGCTCATGGATTATCTCAAAATTGATCAGGCAGATGTTGTGGGGTGGAGTGATGGTGCTGTTGTTGCTATTCAAATGGGTATCTATCATCCATCACGCATTAAACATGCAGTCTTAATTGGTGCAACAGTTCAGTATGAGGATTCACTCAAGCCCCTTGACCAGTGGGTTGTTTCTCAAAAGACTCTTTTCAAGTTGTATGCGAATATGACGTTAAGCAAATACTATAAAGATCGAAACCCTCGACCAAAGGATTGGCCTCAAGCAAGAGATAAGGTTTATAACATGTGGCGCGCCGAATGTTATTTCCCGATAAGGCAAGGCGAGGACTGTCTGCAACAGATGGCACGTATTAAAGCACCGATGTTGATACTGGTTGGAGAGAAAGAAATGATCCGAAAAGAGCATGCTGAAGCGATTCATAATGCAATTCCAAATTCCAAACTGATCACCATTGAACATGCCAATCATTTTGTTATGATGCAGAAACCTCAAGAGGTAAATCAGGCTATTCTTGATTTTTTGCAATAAAGAGTCATGATTTTGTGCCAATAGAAAATCTTGCCAACCAAAACCTTGCTTTTTGCAGGTATTGCTTTTTTAGGAAGATACATTTACAAAGGCAGGATATCCCTGAATTAAGGAGGTTGTAATGAAAATCGAAGAGATCACGTTAGAAAAGATGGATGTAAAGAAATTTATTGAAGACAAGATAAATGAGATAGCGCAAACAGTAGGCTCTGGCACTGCAATCAATGCGCTTTCAGGTGGTGTAGATTCTTCTGTGGTGACCATGCTTGGCCACAGGGCTTTGGGGGATAAGCTGAAGACTTATTTTGTTGAAAACGGTCTTATGCGGCATAATGAGCCCCAGCAGATCGCTACCAAATTCAAGGAACTTGGAGTGGGGATCGAGATCGTGGATGCAAAAGAAGAATTTTTTGGTGCATTGAAAGGGGTTGTTGATCCTGAGCAGAAAAGAGAGGCAATTACCCAGACATTTTATAAAAATGTGTTTGGAAAACTTGTAAAGAAAAGCGGGGCAAAGCATTTGCTTCACGGCACTATTTATACTGACATAGAAGAGACTGTTGCAGGCATAAAACGGCAGCACAATATTTTTGCACAGATCGGGATCGATCCGCAGGAAAGTTTTGGATACAATATTCTGGAGCCATTACTTCAACTGAGAAAGCCTGCAGTGAGAAAGCTGGCTGAGGCTCTTGGGCTGCCTGCTGAGATATACAACAGGCCTCCGTTTCCTGGCCCTGCCCTGGCAGCGCGGGTGATTGGAGAGGTCACACCCAAGAGGGTGCAGATCGTGCGGCGCGCAACCAGCATTGTGGAAGAGGAGTTGTCTTCCAGCGGCGCTTTTCAGTACCTTGCCATACTTCATGAAGACATGGTTACCGGTGTGCGTGAAGGCAAAAGAGATTTCGGACACCAGATCGAGATACGGTGCTGGGAAAGCACGGACGCAAGAACAGGGTCTCCCACAAGGCTTAGCTATGATCTTCTGGACAAGCTCGCAGACAGGATTACATCAGAGATACCTGGCGTGGTGAGCGTGACATACAACATCACGAGAAAGCCGCCATCAACCATAGAGGCTGTCTAGGGCGTCTTTTTAAGAGGAGTAAGAATGGCGACACATACGGTAATCGTAATAGGTGCAGGTCCGGCCGGGCTTGGAGCAGCGCTTAGCTTAAGGCGAGAAGGTATAGATGTGACAGTGCTGGAGGCTCTGGATGAGATCGGACTCCATGCGCGTGGCGAGACCATACGATTCAGTCCTGAAATGGAGGCGCTTATCTATCCGGGCTTTTTCAATAAGCAGGCGAGGCACCGTGTGAACAAGCGCCGCTATTACTCTCATACAGAAAAAAAACATATAGACCGCACCATCTCTACAGAAAATCTCATTATCCACTGGGCGTCTTTCATGAATGATATTGCCGATATTGTACGCAAGGCAGGCGCAGAGATCAGAACAGGGGTAAAGGTAACCGCGCTCATCGAAGAGCACAGTGTAATAAAAGGCGTGAAAATAAAAAAAGCAGACGCTGAAGAAGCCTTATATGCTGACACAGTTTTTTCATGCGGCGGCATTAATGATCCTGGCTCGCTCCATATTGGTCTTGACCGGACAAAAATCGATTTGCCCATCCATAAGCGTCTGGTCAGAAATTTCGAAGGCCACCAGGATCGTCTCGAGTATTATTTTGATGTAGAACCGGGTGGTGTTCCCGGAGTCGGGTGTATATTCCCCAGGGGAAATAAAGAGGCAGAGATCTTGCTTACGCCGTTTACCTCTCTTGCAAAAAACGATAATCCGGCTAGCCAGGTAAAAAACTTTGTGGATGGTTTTGCAGAGAGGCACCAGGTATTTAAAAAATGCATAGAAGGATCTGAAACGTATTATTCACTCAATACATTGGTCCCAATGGGCGGCGTTCTTACATCGTTTGCACCAAGGCCAGGACTTGTGATGGCAGGTGATGCATTGGGCCATGTGGAGGCGCGTGGCGGAAGCGGCATACGAGCAAGTTTTTTACTAGGCTATTCATCAGGAAAGTACAGTGCGCCAGTTATCAGATCGGGCGAGTGGACTCCTGAAAAAATGCATTCCTTTGAAGAACAGATGAAGAATGATCCGCAAATGAAATTACTCAAGAAGCATGCCTTGGTTTATGGCACAGCACGTCGCATGATCTTTAAGAGACTCAATACCCCTGAAAAAATGGATAGCTGGTGGTTTGTGTTGAAAGTCTTGTTGGCCTGATCAGAAAGACCGCCTGACAGCACCTTCAAATTAGCCCTTCTGAAAACAGGGGTTAGTGCGCACAATTACGTGCATGCAATGGATCGCAAGTTAAAAAATCTTTTGTTAAAAACGGCATTATCCGATACTATAAAGGGCATGAGGCGGGCTCGAAGGATAAAAATATGGATATCCGTGATATTTCGAACTCTCCTTGTTCTGGCAGGCGCTGTTGCCATATTGGAACAAAACTGGATGAGCCTGGCAATGCTTTTCATCACCCTATTCCTCACATTCCTCCCCTCAATCATTGAAAAAGAATTCAAGTTTGATCTGCCAAGTGAATTCGAGGTGGCAATCCTTATTCTCATCTGCGGGTCACTCTATCTGGGAGAGATACACGCTTTCTACTACAAAATCTGGTGGTGGGACATTTTCTTGCATGGCTTTTCAGGTATTACCATTGGCGCAATCGGTTTTACCCTGATCTATATCCTGAACAGGCATACGAATGTTGCAATGAGTTTGAGCCATACATTTGTTGCGATCTTTGCCTTTTGTTTTGCCATGAGTATAGGCGCTTTGTGGGAGATATTTGAATACATAATGGACGTCACCTTTGGCTTGAATATGCAGAAATCAGGACTCAATGACACAATGGGCGATCTGATGATAACAGCTGTTTGCGGGTTTTTCGTATCAGTTGTCGGGTACTTCTACATGGAAAAAGACATGAGACCTTTTTTGCGGCTAGAGAGAAAACTGCTGAGGCCGCAAACCGTGGAAGTGGTAGAAAATCAAGAAAGATAACCAGTGAAGCGTTAGGTGTAAGGTATGAGGTATAAGGTGTAGGGTGTTTTTTGTTCCTTGTACCCTGAACCTTAAACCTTAGACCTTACGTTTTTATCCTATCCGGACAGTATTTTTTTAAGTAAGCGCTTGCCTGCACTTTTCCTGAAAGATCGATAACCATCCACTCAATCCCTCTTTCTTCAAGGATGGATTTTGCTTTTTCTATGCCCAGGACAGAGACTGCTGTTGACCATGCATCTGCTTCTATACAGGTAGGTGCAATGATGGTGACGCTCATATATTTTTGCGCTGGCCATCCGGTTTTTGGATCTAAAATATGAGAATACCGCTGGCCATCCTGAATGAAATATCGCTCATAGTCGCCTGATGTGGCAATGGCCTTGTCTTTTATAGGAACAACAGCAATTATGCCAGATTTCCTTGGGTGTTTTATGCCGATACGCCATGTGCGCTTACCAAAACACAAGATATCACCACCTGCATTGATCAGACCTGTTTTCATTCCCATCGATCGCATCACAGCAACAGCCTTGTCCACCCCATATCCCTCAGCTAATCCTCCGACATCAATGCCCATGCCTTTATCAATGGTCACGGTTGCCCCATCATTACCCAGGTGAATGCCGCTGTCCTGGTTTGAGTTTTTCCATTTAATAAACTCAGCTTCTGTTGGGATACGGTATGTATGGGTGCCTGAAAAACCCCATGCATCAAGAATAGGCCGCAGGCTGAGGGAAAACGAACCCTGGCTAAGTCTATTTATTCCCATGCCATATTGGATAACTTCATAGAGTTCTTTATCTTCTGCCATATTGGTCGCATTGAGTTTTGTAACAAGAGAGTTGTTATAGCCGAACTTTGCATCAATACGTTTAAGCTCTTTATGGCTAGCATCGATTGCAGACATTGCTTCATCTTGTTTGCCTGAAGCCATGATCTCTACAATGGTATCCATGAGAAAAAACTTTTCCTGATACACGGCATGCGGCTGTTTCAGCCACACGAATAGTGCAAAAAAGACAAAAACGAGAACGAAAACAGATAAGATTTTTTTCAAAGTTGAAGGGTTATGGGGAGACGATGTCTCCCCATAAGAGTTATCTTTTTGCGCCTGAGAGCACATTCTTTCCTCTGAATAAAGCGCTCTCGACCAATTCTTCTTCTATGCGCATTAGTTGATTGTACTTTGCAAGCCTCTCGCTTCTTGATGTTGATCCTGTTTTTATCTGTCCGGCAGAAAGGCCTACAGCCAGGTCTGCAAGCCATGAATCTTCTGTCTCTCCTGATCTGTGGGAGATAACTGTTGCAAATCCTGCCCGTTTTGCCGTCTCAATTGTCTGCATGGTCTCGGTAAGTGTGCCGACCTGATTTACTTTGATGAGGATTGCATTTGCAGATGCTTCCTTTATGCCTTTTTCGAGATACTTTGCAGTGGTGACAAAAAGATCATCTCCTACTATCTGTATCTTTGAACCAAGCCGCTCAGTGAGAGCCTTCCAGCCCTTCCAGTCATCCTCGGCAAGGCCATCTTCGATAGATACAATAGGATACATCTTTACCATCTTTTCATAAAATTCGATCATCTCTTCTGTGGTCTTTATTGGCTTTTTCTCTGCCTTAAGTATGTATTTGCCTTTTTCAAAGAAAGAGCTTGCTGCAGGATCCATTGCAATCGCGATATCTTCGCCTGGCTTGTACCCGGCGCGCTCTATTGCCTTTGTGATGAGATCAAGCGGTTCGGTGTTTGATTTGAGATTAGGAGCAAAACCTCCTTCGTCACCAACTCCCACACTGTATTTCTTTTCAACAAGCACTTCTTTTAATGCATGAAATGTTTCAGTTGCATATCTCATGGCCTCATGAAAGGTGGGAGCACCGATCGGCGTGATCATGAACTCCTGAAGATCCACATTGTTCTCTGCATGTTTGCCACCGTTAAGAATATTCATCTGAGGCAGAGGCAGCTCTCTTGCAAATGCGCCACCAAGGTACCGGTAAAGAGGTAGTCCCATAAAATTGGCAGCTGCTTTTGCCACAGCCACAGACACGCCAGTAGTCGCATTTGCGCCAAGCTTTGATTTTGTGGGTGTGCCATCAAGCTCTAGCAGAATCTCATCCACCCCTATCTGATCCAGGACATCCAGACCGACAAGCTCAGGGGCTATTGTATTATTAACATTAGCTACTGCCTTGAGTACGCCTTTACCTCTGTATCTTTTTTTATCGCCATCTCTTAATTCCAGAGCCTCTCGTGCGCCAGTGGAAGCTCCGGAAGGCACAGCTGCCCGCCCCATTTCACCGCTGGAAAGATACACATCCACTTCCAGGGTCGGATTGCCCCTGGAATCCAAGATCTCTCTTGCAACAACATCTAAAATTTCACTCATATAAAATACCCCCTTATGTTGTGTTTACTTACAATGCCATCACTATGCATGTGACACCTGAAGATTCAAATTTTCTGGCCATCTTCTCTGCATTATCCATGTTATCAAACTTTCCCATTCTCACCCTGTAGAATTTTTTGTCATGCACCATTACTTCTTCTATACTGGGGCTATAGCCCATACTTTTGATCTTTTCTGCCATTACAGAGGCATTGTTGTTGTCGATATAAGCGCCAAACTGAAGTGTATATTTGTTTTCAGCGAACAACGGTACATCAAGCACTTCTATCCTGACTTCGGCAAGACCGGCCTCAACCATATCCAGTTCTTTTGCTGCGCCATATGACATGTCAATAATTCGGTTCCCGACAAAAGGACCTCTGTCATTTATAGGAACTATTACGCTCTTTCCGTTTGAGAGATTGGTTACTTTTACCTTTGTGCCTAAAGGGAGAGTCTTGTGGGCAGCGCTCAGTCCATACATGTTATAAACTTCGCCGGAAGATGTGGTCTTCCCATGAAAATCCTCTCCATACCATGAGGCTGTCCCTTTCTCCTGCCATCCAGGAGAAGGTATTCGTGAAATATGAGCACAACCTGTAGCCCACAATAAAACGCTCAATGCAAGTAAGAGAGAAAAAAATCTTTTAGTCTTCAAGATATGCTCCTATATGCCTTGTTATATCTTGCAGTTTTTCCTTGTTTCGTATTGAGTTGTTGCTGTCGATAATCCCTTTTGCTTTGAAAGTATCAAGAGCCCCTTTATAGTGAGGAAGACATAAAGATTCAACCCGCTTTATCTCCCCTTTTTTATACATGCGTATTCCATGCTTGTTTATTGCCTTCAATATGTCCTTACCTGCTTTTCCTTTTGCCTCAAGATGCTCCAGGTTGCGACCCACTATGAGGTAGGCTTCCAGATAGTTCTCTATAAGCCCATCCCACAGCTCTAAATACTTTTTCTTTTCTGCAGGGATATATACCATACCCTCAGAGTCAATGATAAGATTTTTGCTTGCCATGAAATCTGCAGCCTTGGAAAAACCTTCTTTATCCAATACGAATTCTTTTTCCAAGATGCCTGC
>JAGVNP010000160.1 GCA_020053185.1 Deltaproteobacteria bacterium
AAGCCCCAAAGATAAATTTTAAAAGGGGTAAGGATTAAGGATTCCGAATAACGAATCACGATTTACGAATTATGATTAACCTTCAGCCTTCAGCCTTCAGCCTAAACCCCTGAACTGCTTTCTCTGGGTGTTGACCCTATCGTAGTGATGTTATATGAAAATAGAGATTCCCGGACTTAACTGTGGTATATAAAAGGTGTGGAGGTTCTTGAGTTTTGAGACAGGTACTTGATATTGCAAAAAAGAATGGCAGGTGGACAGAATGTCCTTCCTGCAAAGAAGTTATAATTACTAAAAAGCTCGAAGAAAATATGCTGGTATGTCCTCATTGCAGTCATCATTTCAGGCTGAATGCAGCAAAGAGAATAGAGCTGACCTGCGATACGGACAGCTTTGTCGAACTCCCAATCTTTATCAGTGAAAAGGAGCATGGAGACAATGTTTCATTGGCACAAGATGAAGCAATCAAGGGCGGCATGGCAAAGATACAAGGTTGTACGTGCGTAATAGGCGTTATGAATTTTTCTTTTAAAGGCGGGTCCATGGGGGTGAGTGTGGGCCAGGCAGTGGTGAATCTCATGAGGCATGCAAAGAAAGTCAAAAAGCCACTTGTCATGTTTTGTACATCAGGAGGAGTAAGAATCCAGGAAGGGATTTGGGGACTTCTTCAAATGCTGCGCACAGCCCAGACGAGAAACATGATGGGAAATGTTCCTATGATCACTGTATTCACTGATCCCACATTGGGCGGCGTGAGCGCAAGCTTTGCAAGCCTTGCTGATATCATGATTGCAGAGCCTGGCTCCCGTATCGGCTTTGCCGGTCAGCGGGTAATAGAGTCCACAATCCAGCAGAAAGTGCCGCCTGATTTTCAGAAAGCAGAAACAGTGTTATCCCAGGGTTTTATTGATCAAATAGTTGATCGCCGCCATATGAGGGATACATTGGCATACCTCTTGAGATGGGTTTAAAGAGTGCTGATCATGAGGTATGGTCTTTTGGCCTTGATCGGATAAGGCTCGCACTGAACCTTCTCGGTCATCCGGAGAGAACCTATCGAACAGTGCTTGTGGGTGGAACCAACGGCAAGGGATCTACCTGTATATTTTTAGAGCGCATCCTTGCTGCTTCCGGTCTTTCAGTAGGCGTCAATATCTCTCCGCATGTGAGCAGTTATTCTGAGCGGTTCAGATTGAATGGCAGATGTGCATCGCTAGAAGAAATAGCTGCTCTTGAGAAAGAATTAAACCCTATTCTAAAAGAAATTTCTCTTACTTATTTTGAGTGGTGCGTAGTCATTGCGGCCGCATTATTCAGCCAGCATAAGGTGGATGTAGGTATATTTGAGATCGGGCTTGGCGGACGGCTTGATGCAGCAAATGCAATTGAGCCGGACATTTCCATTATTACAGATATTTCGATAGACCACACTGATTTTCTTGGAACGACCATTGATGCTATTGCAAAAGAAAAGGCAGCTATAGCACGACCAAAAAAGCCGCTGTTTACAACAGCAAAGCAAGATGCGCTTAAAGTGATAGCAGAACATACACAAACAATAGGTGCAAGTTTGCATATAATAGATGAGAATAGCGTATTTCAGATGAGTTTATCTGGAAAACATCAGGCACGTAATGCAATGCTTGCTCTTAAAGCTGCCGAATTTCTTGGTGTGAGACTGAATAAAAATGAATATGAATATGCCATGAACACTGCTTTTCTAGCGGGCAGGATAGAAACTGTTGGATTTGAGCATCCGAAAATTATCCTGGATGTAGCGCACAATCCTTCATCTGTGATATGTCTTGTTCAATATCTCAATCAAATAAAGTTCAAGGGGATCGTGGTTTTGGGCATACTTGCTGATAAGGACTATGAAACAATGGTTGGACACATAAAAAGTGTTGCCAAAAAAATATTTATGGCGCCTGTGAGGTCAAAGAGATCATGGGAGATGTGCCATATGGCAAATATTGGCGGTTCTGGAGAACATTCTGTTTTTGAAAGTGTCAGTGATGCTTTTGATGCTGCGTTGGCTACAAATGAGGATATTCTGGTAACAGGATCATTTTATACAGTAGGCGAGGTAAGGGACAGGATCATATGCCAAGGATAATCACCCTCTTTTTTTTCCTCATGATGTTTTCTTTTCAGGCAGGAGCCACTATGCTTGATATAGAGGCTGAGAAATTGGAAAGAACAGGAAACATTGTTGAGGCGCAAGGGGATGTAGTTATTACCGGAGAGAATACAAAACTTACCGCAGAATATGTAGTCTACAATATTGACAGTGGTGACATCTGGGCAACAGGAAATTGTAAATTAAAAGAAGAAACAGGCGAGATGGAGGCAGACACGCTTTATTATAATGCTGTGCGTAAAGATGCTTATATCGAGAATGGGTCTGTACTTATCTATAAGGAGCCCATTCGTATTATGGGCAAGAGCATCAGCAGGTACGGCGAAGACCTCTATACAGGAGAGGATGTAGTGTATACCCCGTGTCTTGGCGATCCTCCTGCATGGTCAATTAAGGCAAAAGAGCTCAATATTCCTTTGAAGGGACATGGCAAGGTAACTCATGCGCGATTTATGATTCACGACAAAACTGTACTGTATGTGCCGTATATTTCTTATTCTGCAAAATTAGAACGGCAGTCTGGTCTGCTCTTTCCATCATTTGGAAATTCTTCAAGCACTGGGTTCAGGTATAGTCAGCCCATCTATTTTGCAACATCTCGATCAACAGATGTGACGATTACCCCGACATATTTATCAAAAAGAGGAGTGGTCTTGGGCGGGGAATTCCGGTACCGCCCAAGTTTTACCACTGAAGGTAAAGTATCTTTTGAGGCTCTTCATGACCGAATGGGCGGAGAAGTAATGGAGGGTGGAGTGCTTCCTGAAATTCCATCTGACAGGTGGGCTTTTAAGGCTCTGCACAAAGGAAACAATCTCATGTGGGATGTTAATTTGGTGGGTGATGAAGACTATCTCGATGATATTGGCACATTCAAGGAAGATTTGGTTTGGGGCACTGAAAACGAGAGCCTTATCTCACGTGCAAAGTGGCTTTACGCGGCTAAAGGATTCACTCTTGGAGTCTCAGGGCAGTGGAAACAGGATCTGACAAATGATCCATATCAAGAAAAAATCGTTCAGGAATTACCGAAGATACAACTGTCAATGGGACAAAAGGATATTAATAAAACACCTTTCAAGTTGGCTGCGAACGTAAGTACTACGAAAATCTACACCGAGGAATCGGTTAAGGGCATAAAGGATTATGGTTATGTGGAACTTTCCATGCCCATATCCTTTAAGTCATACCTTACTGTGCGTCCCTGGGCAAAAGAGATTTACAGGGACACTATTTTTTCAGAGAAAGATACCTATACTGAAGATATGTACGAGGAACACTGGCAGGCAAGAGGCGTTTCCCTGTCTACTGCTTTGTACAGCCCAAAAACATCAGGAGGATGGTATCACCAAATTGTACCAGGTGTTGAGTGGGGCTATAAGTCAAGGTATGGCGGGAATGGCTCGATAGACGAGTATCCTCAAATATTCGATGATGATGACTGGGTAAAGACCTTCAATATGAAGGCTTCTGTTGTAAATTCTATAAGAAATGCCATTGGAGATCCTATTTTTGAGGTCAGGCTGAATCGTACATATGATTATCTTTCCGGGCAATGGGGATATGCTGTAGCAAAGGTTGATTTCACACCGTGCAAGCGGTTATCCATCAAGCATTCCAATGAATTTGACGTAGATAGTATAACTTCCGGCGCTACCTATACGCACAATACCTT
>JAGVNP010000076.1 GCA_020053185.1 Deltaproteobacteria bacterium
AATCTTCCTTGTCTTTGCACTTGAGCATAATCTGTATGCCTGAAGAATCCCTGCCCCTAACTTCCAACCGGTCAAGAGCATTGAGGAGATAATTGATCCTCTGATATCTCGCAAAAGCTTCAATCGAGGACAGACATTTCCCGTCTGAAAGGGCTATGATCTTTTCCTGATTCTTTAAAAGATCTTCAGAAAGCCCCCACACAATGTCTTTAAGGAGAATGAGCCTGCTGTTGATGACTTCCATTTCCCGCGCCAGAAAATGATCGGCATTCTTTTCTACAAGGCTGTCCTGACTTGCAGCAAAAGCACTTATTTGCTCCTTCAGACCCTTTAACAGCTCAAGCTTATTATCTGCATGCAGCATATACTGTAGGGATACATCCTGCTTTATGGCATATATATCCCTGTCAAAAGCTTCCATGGTCTTTATCGAAAGGTATCCTTCAGGGGTGATTTTCCCTTCAAGGACTTTTTCTATGTTACTATTTTTGATTACATTGTAGTTTTTTAAAAGCCGCTTAAGCAGCGATGCATCACTTTTCTTCTCACCCTTGATCAGGAGAATGCCTGCCAGACCGCAATAGAACATATTGGATAGACAGGGGAAGAGCACAATTGAAAAATCGGGAAGGGCCTTAGGATCTTTTCCTATATAGATCTTCCACTTCTTCATACCCTTTATCATTTACCTGCACACCTCTTTCGTGCCTTTGCATATCATAAACTATCTCACACATTTACACTCATCATGCGGAGAAAATCAAGCAAGAGATAGTTCTCAGGTTTACAAGGCAAAGCCAGTTGCAGGAGCATTATGGCTGGTATCATGCACAATGACAATTCCAGAATCTTTTGAGACCTTGACACAATTAGTGATTGTCATTGCGAGAAGCACATTCGCTTCGCTCAGTGTAAACTCCGCTTAATCCTGTCCTGAACAAAGTGAAGGATGGCAATCTGACACGAAATGTCATTCTGAGACCGAAGGGCGAAGAATCTAGACCTTTGCATAATTACCCTTGCGGTCATTCCGGGCTTGATCCGGAATCCAGGAAACCATTGATGCGACTGGATTCCCGCCTCCGCGGGAATGACAAATATGTGCAGTTTATTCTATTGTGCAAAGGTCTAATCTTATAAAATCCTTCGGGTCTTGCCCTCAGGATGACTGTATTACAGTCAGATTGCTTCGCTTCGCTCGCAATGACAGCTTGGGTATTATGCAAACGACGGGAGTTTTTTTATGCAGGTGGTTTCTACTTCATTCACAATATTGCTGAGCCACGTTGTTCCGAGCGAACGCGTCTCTTTTGATAATCCTTGCATAAACGTTATATAGTCCAAAGAATTCTGCCCCTTTGGAACTGATATCGCCTTAATGAACAACTCCAGTTCCTCTTTTTTTCCCGAAGAGGAGCAAAGCGTATTGAGGAGTTCTTCTACTTCATTCCATCTCTGTAAAAGTTCTTGTTTCTGCTTTATGAGTTCTTGTGATGCGCCGCTGTCCATGATCTGCTGGTATTCTTTAAGGGAATTGGGCATCTTTTTTGCAATTGCTGCAAGCCTTTTAATCCTCTCATCCAGGGCCATATCAAGCTTTTCAATAGATCCATTGAGCAGGGCCTGACTCATTGCATCCGAGCCGAAAAAAAGGCAGCGCACATTGGTATACCACGCCTTGAGAGCGATAATGTTTGCGGTATATGTAATGTTGTTCCGTATCTTCCGCTTGATCTCCCAGTAAACGTCAGGAATAAAATCCTTTTCCTCGGTCTTTCCGGCCTGACCCATAACGATCTTGCCATCAGGAATATCGCCCCTGAAAACGGTTCCTGCAGCGATAACCGTACCAAAACCTATAATCGAAGGCCCCACAAGGCCTCCCTGTCCGCCAAGGAATATGGGCCTCTGGTCGAGCATGACGCCTCTGGGAACATCGCCTATCAGAGAAGCCGTTGCTTTATCCTGGTTCGGCGTATAGTTGAAGTGGATGTAGGAGCTACCCACCTCGCTGTGATCTTTCCGGCTCGTTCCTCCGGCCATTAGACAGTCACAAAAATTGATCAGGCTTCCCAGGGTCACAAATGGCAGGAGTATGGTGTGTTTGAGTCCTACAGTATGGGCGCCGTTTGCTTCTTCTTCAAGTATGCACGCATCCCGCACATATGCCCCGCAGGCCATGCTGGATCTATCCAGAAAAACGGACTCTTTGAAGAATCCGCCCCCTAGTTCCACTTCGCGGCCGATCTGGCAATCCTGTATTGTAACAGGACCCTCCTGACCGAGTTTAGTCTTGGCCATTATAACGGTCTTTTTCCCATAGATCTTACATCCTGAAAAGATCGTCACACCTGAAGCAATCTTTGCAATATCAACCTCGTCACCGATATCGACGCTGTCGGGATTAGGAATCCTGACTCCTTTTGCTATGAGCGCCTTTACCTTTTCATTCATGGTCTACTCCATTACAGTGCCATGCCTATGTGCATGGCTTTCCTGATCAGCCGATCTTACGGGTGATCACATCTGCGATCTTGCGGCAGTAGATTTCGGTGTCCTTTTCAGTCGGCCCTTCCACCATAACCCGGCACATATTCTGGGTGCCGGAATAGCGAACGAGCACCCTGCCCTTGTCTCCGAGCTTCTTCTCAACTTCCTGAATCACTTTTACGATCTCAGGTATTGTATTGATGTCCGGCTTTGAGGTTACGTCGATGTTGATGAGTCTCTGGGGAAAAACTTTCATGATTTTGGCTAGATTTGAGAGCGGCTTACCTTCGTATTTCATTGCACTCAACAATTGTAGCGCTGCAATAATTCCATCACCAGTGGTGTGGTGATCTGAAAAGATAATGTGCCCTGAATCCTCACCGCCTATCGAGGCATCTTTTGCCAGCATCTCTGCAAGCACATATCGGTCCCCCACCTTGGTGGTTATGGTCTTTACCCCTAATTCTTTGAACGCCAGGCCCATACCGATATTACTCATCACCGTGTTCACCACGAGATTTTTTTTCAGTGTTCCTTTCTTTTTCATGACAGAGGTGCATATTGCTATCATCTGGTCGCCTGTTAAGACATTTCCCTTCTCGTCCACAGCAATAACTCTATCACCATCTCCGTCAAAGGCAAAACCAACATCTGCCCTGTTTTTCACAACCTCATTTGCAAGGGTCTCCGGGTGCTGGGAGCCGCAATCCTTATTGATATTTTTCCCATCCGGCTCATGGAAGAGCGGGATAACCTCTGCGCCGAGTTCAAAGAAAACTTCGGGCGCTACTTTATATGTTGCACCGTTCGCGCAGTCCAGAACGATTTTCATGCCCTCAAGAGTGTACTCGGCAGGAAATGAGTTCTTCAAAAAAACGATATACCGGCCTCGGGCGTCATCAATCCGGTAGGCTTTTCCCATGTCAGAAGGGTCCACATGGAGACTGGGAAGATCATCCGAGGTGATAAGCTTCTCAAAATTATTTTCCTTGGCATCCGGCAATTTAAATCCATCGCTAGAGAAGATTTTTATGCCGTTGTCCTGATAGGGATTGTGGGATGCCGATATAACTATGCCAGCGTCTGCCCGCATGCTCACCGTCAAAAATGCTACACCGGGAGTGGTCATGGGACCCACAATCAATGCATCTGCACCCATGGAACAGATCCCGGATACAAGAGCATTCTCAAGCATATAGCCCGAAAGCCTTGTGTCTTTACCAATCAGTATCCGCGGGGTATGCCCTTTTTTCCGTGAAATATACGCAATTGCCCGGCCTACACGCAGGGCCATCTCTGAAGTCATGGGGTATACATTGGCAACACCCCTGATACCATCGGTTCCGAAAAGTCTAGCCATAGTCAATTCACCTGCACTTTAACTTGCGGCTACTTACCATTTGCCGCATCATATGACATGAACTAATGGCGATCATTAGCAGCCTGAGCAGCCTCCTCCGCATGCGGTTGATTGGTCTTTTGGGAGGTTTGAAGATATTGAAAAGCCTGAACCCCTTGGGGTTGTGATGTAGTCGACTTTGATCGGCTTGGCTTTTTCAAAAAGTGGAGTTTCAATCATATAAGTGATTCCGTCATATTCAAATGTCTGATCGCCATCTTTTGGCTCATCCAGAGCCATACCCAGAGAGGGCCCTGATCACCCACCTTCGAACATCTGTATCCGTATAGAAGAGATCTTCCTTTCCTTGGCGATCTCTTTAAGCATCTCTCTTGCTTTTTCTGAAACCTCAAACATCAGCGCTTCCTTTCTGTGTGTAATATCTTGCATCCTCTATCGCTGCTCAATGCATATGTCAAGTTTTGCATATTTTTACTTATTCATTTGACGATACGCAGATTTCCAATATTCGATCCACGTTAAAGACACGTTTTTCCCTGCGCGCCAGACAATAAGCCTCCAGCCCGACAAAAGGATGACCGCTGTATTCCATCGCTCCGACAAACAGCGGGCGGAGCGTACGGCGCGATTTTTCGTCTTTTGCTTTTAAATAGAGAATATCTAAATTTTTCTTTTCTTTGATGGCTGAATGAATAATTTGAAGTTTATCCTCGTGGGAGCATTTTCGCTCCGCCTTATCGTATTGAGTGCGCGTAAGAAATTTAACGATTTGCCAATCCATCAAAATATGGCTTTTCTTCAGCGGCTGTTTCAGAACGATGCCCTCTAAGGCTGTGCAGCGGGAAAGAGCAACATACATTTGCCCGTGGGCGAAAGTGCCGCGTCCCACATCAATAACGGCCTTCTCAAAGGTTTTACCCTGACTTTTGTGGATTGTGACGGCAAACGCCAGTCGGATCGGATACTGGGTAAACGACCCGACTTCCTCTGAACGAAGCTCTTCGTTCTTTAAGAAAAAGCGGAAAATTTTCCAGGTATAGGGACTAATTTCCACGGGTTCGCCGTTATCCAATGTGGCGGTAATTATCTCTTCGCCTTCGTCATATTTCTTGAATCCCATCACTTTTCCGATGGTGCCGTTGATCCACCGTCCATAGGAATCGTTGTTCAAAAGCATGATCTGCGCGCCTTTTTTCAGTTTCAATTCTACGGCTGTCGGCAGATATCCTTTGTCAAACTCGCCTTCAATCAAACCTTGCGCTTTCCATATTTTGCCGGGCAGCTGGGCAAGCCGTTGTTCATTGATCAGATCGGCCGTATCGTTAGTGCTGGTAAGCGAAATATAAAATTCATCGGCAGGTG
>JAGVNP010000162.1 GCA_020053185.1 Deltaproteobacteria bacterium
AGTCATCCTGAGGGCAATGCCCGAAGGATCTTATAAGATCCTTCACTTCGTTCAGGACAGGCTAAAGCTTACGCTCCTCGCTATGACAAAAAAGCAATTGTGCAAAGGTCCAAGGGCAAGCGCTAGTCATAGTAGTTTAATTGCTTTAAAAACACTTTCGCTTTAATTTAAGGGGTTGACAAAGCAAAAATACAGCTTATATTTATAATATAATATTTATCCTTATTATGAGGAGGGCTGGGGAATGTCAACTAAATGTAATAAAAAAATACTCGGTTTTTCACTATTGATATTAGTAGCATTATTATTTACGGGAATTGATTTATCTTATGCCGAATGTTCGACAGAACTGATGGGTATATATCGATTTGGAACCAGGGAAGCCTTTGATAATTTCTGGTTATTGGGAGGAGGACAACCTATTGCAGAAACAGACGGCAAGGTTTTTGTCACCGATGCCATGGTTGGTCTTGCCATTTCATATCAAGATGCCCAGGATCAAGAGGCTTTTGGCTGGAACTTTATCGAGCCAGATGGTTCTTTAAAAAATTCTGGCGAAATAACGTATAACATGGACACCGATTGCTGGGTAGAGTCATTTGTTCGCATGTGGTGCGGCGATCCAGAAAACCCATATTTTATAGACGGTGGTTGGATTTATGGTATTTCTATCACTGGCGAACAACTAGGAGTCTGGACTATTGAATTTCTAAAGAACGGACAACTGGTATATAGCGAAAATTTTGAACTAGTAGCTAGAGTCCTTGATTCTGTTTCAGGTAATAAACAGGAAGTTTTGCCATGTACTACCATCCCTGAACCTATAACAGTAAAACTCCTGGATTTTTATGGTAGTGGATTATCTGATTCCCCAATCACTTTTACGATCACCGATCAACCCAAAGGGGCAAAAGGAGCAGGACTAACCGAAACCTATAATGATCCGCCTCTTGGAGCAGAAAACACATCTATTACTGTGAATACCGACACCAATGGAATTGCAAAGGTCTATCTTGAATTAGGTAATAAGTCAGGATTATATACTGTTACTGCTAGCTCTCCCAATGCAGATGTAGGCTCTCCTCAAGTATTTACTGAATATGCAGCAGAATTGACTGTAGGAGATATAGAGATGAGCGTCGAGGGGGATGTAAGTTTGCCAGGAGAAATAGATCCATTTTTCATTGCGAATTTTGACGAACAGGGGAACATTATAGTGCTAAAAAATGCACCCATTGGTGGACTTGTTAATGATAATTTTGACCTCAATATCTTTTTGAATGCCTATCCTGGTAACCCCTCTTGGAATCCTTTGACTGAATGGAAATGGCAGATACAAGGTTTAGGTGGGCCGACCAAAGGCACATCATTTGAAGATTGGGACACAACCGAAACAATAACCCCAGAGGTGAGCAGCCCAACTACTAGATATTTTGGCGACCATGATTTCAAAATAGATTTTACTTTCAAGGACATTAAAGGTTCAAGAATCAACACTCAAAAAGAGGTGGTTAATCTCAAGCTATTCTTTAAGAAATATGGGGATTACGATAATAATGGTATCCCTAATTGGTATGAATATTGGAGTGAATCCAGCGCGAGTATCGGAAACCACAAATACGATGCTGAAACCCCATATTATGGTTACTATCCTCATGGGGAACATTACTTTTATATCGGATATATTGCATCTGGCAAGAACGACCAAACCGAGCATATGGGCATAGATTGTTTCGCTGAGACTGTCATTCACGAAAACACTCATATGACAGACTATTTGAACTGGTGGCCAAAGGGATATGATGAGAATAAAGATTTGGATAGAGATAAGATTCCTGACAATATAGAGCCCTCTTTAGGATTTGATCCAACAAAACCAGACACAGATGGAGATCGGGAGATAGACTTCGAGGATAGGGGATATGATGCAGAATGGACATGGAAAGCAGGTTCAGCAAATCAAGAGGATTGGTCTTGCCCTGGAAAACAGACAGAACCTGCTTATTAAAAAATAAAAGGAGGCGTGAAATTATGAAAATCAAATTGTTGTCAGCAATTTTAATGTCCATAATATTTATCTCAATGCATATTCAGAGCGCTGAAGGGGAAAGAAAACCGTTTGATAATGTGGATCAAATAAAAAGAATATTGGAAACAGGGCATTGGGGTGAGAAAAGACAAGCTGCCAGGGATCTGGGAAAGATGGAGGGCGTGGGGGTACAAGAAAAAGTTGATATCCTGATTAAGGCCTTGGATGATGAGATTAAAAATCCTACATCTAATAACTATGTTAGAGGGACAGGTTATGCCACAGTAACAGAATCCTTGAAAACTCACTATATGCTTGGCTTAGAAGATATAGGAGCACCGGTTATTCCTTTCTTGAAAGAAAAACTCAAAATCTCTCATGGAGAATTGAAGAAAAGAATCCAGATTACCTTGGGCCATCTGGGGGATCAGGATGTATATTCAGATATGGTAGATCTTTTGTCATATGATAACGATGGATACATCAGATCAAGTGCGGCACGCGCATTAGGTGACATCGGCAATAAAGATGCCATTCCGGTTTTATTAAAAGCAATACATGATCCATTTGTTGTTCCCAGTGGATCTGATGTGTTTTTTCCCGGCATGGATACCTCCATTATCTATCCTGTTAGGGATAATGCGGCAAGCTCATTGAGACAGTTTGGTATAAAGGTTCATTCTTTTGGGCATGAGCATTATGTCATTGATGAAAGGTTTGATAATTATCTTAAGCAAAAAGAACTTCTTGAAAAAGCAGTTAAAGAATCCAAAGAGCGTCAGAAATATTTTGAGGAAAACAAAAAGAAAGAAGGGGATGTAATATTGATCCCATCTAAGAAGTCTTCTCATTAGAAGTGAGTGGAAGGGTTAGTGGTAGTTTAGAAAGGTGAAGTTGTAAGCCCTGTCTCCCCCCAGCTATTAGGGAGTACGTAGGTGAAATGAAGAAAGTTGTTTGCTAACCCTTTTATATTGTTTAAGATAATCTTTGCTTTAATTTAAGGGCTTTATTTTTTATTAAAACAATGCTAACGTTTTACTAGAAGTTTTTTTATAGATTGCATGAGGGAAGTTTTTATGGGGAAACAAAATATCTTAAAACTATTCATAAGTATATTGGTGTGCCTGTATGCAGGGATTATCGGGTTCATTTACGCTGAAAATTCCATATCCACATGGTACATAACCCTAAAAAAACCCTCCTTTGCCATGCCAGAGTGGATGTTTGCGCCTGTGTGGATTGCCCTTTCTCTGTCCATGGGGATCTCGATGTTTATGGTGTGGAAAAAAGGGTTTTACCGGATAGATGTTGGAAGGGCGATGTATGTGTTTTTCATTCAACTGGTTCTTAGCGTGCTCTGGCCGCTTGCATTTTTCGGATTATGCTCACCGTTTTGTGGATTTATCATGATGATGTTCCTCTTTCTTGCCATGATTCTTACTATAACCACTGTTTATCCGATCTGTAGGGTCTCAGCGCTATGTCTTGTCCCATATTTATTCTGGGTAATATATGGGGCTGTTCTTAACTTTTCTGTCATGATGATCAACACCCTTTCAGGGGATATGTTGTTATAGTATTTTGAGAAAGGAGTAGTTCTTGTATGAAATTAAGCGAGTATTTTGAAAATGTAAGAGGTAAAGGCATACTGGCTATTGCAAGTAAATTTGGTGTGGTTAATGTTTCTTTATATACCAGACCTTATTTTATGGATGAAAAGACCATCTGCTTTATCATGGGGAAAAAACTCTTGCATGAAAACCTGCATTTAAACCCTCATGCCTCATATCTTTTTATAGAAGACAGAGAGGAATATGCAGGAAAAAGAATCCACCTCACAAAGATCAAGGAAGAAAAAGACAGCAAACTTATCAAGCTACTAATGAGAGAGCGTTTGCATATCTCGCAGAATAGCCATAGCGATGATACGAAATGTCTCGTATGTTTCCGTATTCTTCAGGTACTTCCTCTTGTAGAAAATTGATGCTATACTGCCGAAATATTGATCCTAAAACAAAGGAGGATTTTACAATGATTCGGACAATAAGACGATATCTCGGGGTTATGCTATTATCCCTGTTTGTTGTTTTTATCTGTGCGAGCAATGGCAATGCACATCCTCCAAAGAACATGACAGTCCAATATGATGCTGATGTTCAAATGCTGAATATCACTATCGATCATCCTGTGAAAGATCCATCAAAGCATTATATCAAGGAAGTAAAAATAGAAAAAAATGGTAAACCTGTCGATTCCTATCCATACACCACGCAACCAGGCAAATCCCCATTTACCTATACATACAAGGTTCCTGCACAATCAGGAGATACAATTAAGGTTCGTGTAAAATGTAGTATACTTGGATCAAAGACAGGGACTCTTCGCATTTTCTGATAAGACCTCTATCATTCTTTATTTGGTCAGCTTTACTCCGGATGAGCCTTGCTGTATAAGTATTCTCTATCTTTAGAGAGGAGGGATTTTTGCAATGGCTGGAGTCAAGAGATCGTCTGCTAATATCATCGCTCATGGGCTTTTGCAGCTCATGGCAGCAAATTTTAATCTCAGACCTTCGCTCAGAAAATACTTGCGTTCAGATGACGGACCTATTGATTTTATTATCGGAATAAAAACCGAGACAAATACCGTTGAACAGGCGATTTCTTTTAATGGCTGTAGAGCGCGTGTGGCCTGGAAGATTCCTCAAGGTGCAGGTGCTGTACTCACATTCATGGATGACGCAACCTTGTTGAGCATGCTCAGCCTTCCTCCCAACGAGGTACTCAATCTGCTCATGAAGAACAAGATGACCCTGAAAGGTAATCTCGCATATGTTCAGCTTTTCAATTTTTATCTCTCTCTGCTGCTTAAGAATAAGCAGATCAAGGCAATGCAAAAGGCCAGACAGGATCAGGAAGCACAGATTGCAAAAGATCTTGGCTGTGCAGTGCCGGAAAAAGCCTCACCTAAGGAAAGACAACTCCTGAAAGCAAAAGAGATCGATCCAGGAGTAAAATTTTTGAAAGACCCTTATTTGTCAGAATATGCCCTTGAAAATTTTCCGAGGCTAGAGAACTTTCTGGATATACATTTTAGCAGGAAGCCTGAAATATGTCCTGAACGGGCGATGCTTGTCACAAAATGGAGCAGGGAAAACGGATTTGAGACAGATAAGTCCGGTAACCCATGGATTCCCGAGCTAAGACAGGGTTATGCATTTAAATATCTTATGGAAAACAGGAAGCCCATTATCAGACAAAACGATCTTATTGCAGGTACCACAACCACCAGGGATATTGGTGTTGTTCTCTACCCTGATTCTCATGGAACCATGATATGGGGCGAACTGCCTACTGCACCTTACAGGCATTTGAATCCCTATGATGTGTCTGAAGAAACCATAGATGTTCTTCACAACAAAGTCTTCCCATTCTGGATAAAGAGGAATTTCAGGGAGTGGGTGAGGGATACGTATAGCAACCCATTGTGCCAGCAGCTGGATGAGCGCTTTGCTGTTTATTTTCTCTGGAAATCCGTGGCATTGTCGCACAGTATTGTTGATTTTCCAAAACTTTTCAGTATCGGCACAAAAGGGATTATCAGGCAGATCGGAGATGAGCTGAAAAAAGATACATCTGCCGATCAGCAAAAGAAAGACACATTGAAAGCAATGATTTTGTGTCTCGAGGGATTAGCTGCCTATTCCAGGAATCTTTCAAAGCAGGCATTGGCTGAGTCAAAACAAGAGACAGATCCTGTGCGTAAAGCTGAATTGGAGCGTCTTGCTGCAATCTGCGAAAAGGTTCCGGAAAACCCATGCGAGAGCCTGGATGAGGCAGTAAATGTGCTCTGGATAGGCTGGGTTGGTGTGCATATGGAAAACACCAATGCAGGTTTTTCTCTGGGAAGACTGGATCAATGGCTCCAGCCGTATTTTGAAGCAGATATAAAGAAGCTCTCAACGGATGCTGAAAAGCAGGAATACATAAAAAAGGCGATTGAGTTGGTGGGCTGTTTTTATATGCGATGTACAGATCATCTGCCTTTGGTTCCTGATATCGGGAATTATCTCTTTGGAGGAAGCTCCTCTGACCAGGCGATTACTTTGGGCGGAGTCACTCCAGAAGGAGAAGATGCAGTAAATGACATGACCTATATATTCTTAAAAGTCACAGAGATCCTGGGTATAAGAGATCCTAACGTGAATGCCCGCTACCATAAAGAAAAGAACTCGGATACTTATTTGAAGCGTCTCTGCGAAGTAAATTTCATCACTACAGCTACCCCATCCATACATAATGATGAGGCAGTCATGACCTCTTTGGAAGAATTCAATTATCCGCCGGAGCATTTGAGGGACTGGTCAGCTACAGGCTGCGTGGAGCCCACAATATCACACAGACATCTTGGTCATACGAATTGCATGATGATGAACATGGTGGCTGCACTCGAGATGGCCTTAAACAACGGCTATCACCCGCTAATGCGATGGAATGTGGGTCCAAAGACAGGCAGTGTGGAAAATGGTGTTTTCAAGACATTCGAGGATTTCTTCAATGCATTTACCACACAGTTCAAATTTCTAATTGATCAGTCTGTGGAATACAATAATCTTCTTGGCGAGGCACACAGCGTGATCAGGCCAACACCTTATATCTCTGCGCTTATCGACGGCAGCATGCAAAAAGGTAGAGATGTGACCAAGGGCGGAGCGCTCTACAACTCTTCCGGTTCAGCATGTATCGGGCTGGCAGACATCACTGATTCGCTCATGGTGATCAAGAAGCTAGTGTATGATGAGAAAAAGGTTTCATTTACTGATTTGAAAAAAGCCATTGATACGAATTTCTGTGATAATCCGGCTTTGCATGCCATGGTGAAGAAAAAAGTTCCGTTTTTTGGATCAGGTGACAGCGAGGCAGTAGAAATAGCAAACAGGATCACGAAATTCAGCCATGATACATACGGTGCACATAGAAATTTCAGGGGCGGAAAATACACTGCAGGGTTCTGGTCAATGTCCAACCATGTGGCATTCGGGACTTTGACAGGAGCCCTTCCTTCAGGAAGGCAGGCAGGAAAGGCATTTACCCCCGGGCTTACGCCGGAGCCGCATGCATCAAAGAGTCTGCTAGATAATATCAGGGATGTGAGCCAGCTTGAGCCCAGGAATATGAACAACAATATTGCCTTTAACGTAAAGGTAGTGCCCAGTGCAGCAGATACTCATGAACAGGTGGTCGATCATATATTCTCATATACAAAGGCATATGCAAAACTTGGCGGTATGCAGATGCAGTTCAATGTGGTTTCTTCCGATACCCTGCGGGACGCGATGCTGCACCCTGAAAACTATAAGAATTTACTGGTGCGTATCTCCGGATACAATGCATACTTTGTGACCCTGAATAAGGATATGCAGATCGAACTCATCGAGCGGGCAGAATACGGGCTGTAAAGTGTGCTAAGTTAAACATATTGCAGGAGATTTCTTCGTGTGGTACTACCTGCATGTTAACGCCGATATGCGAAGGAGGAAGTGATGTCACAGAAGATCACAGAGAAAGATCGCAAGATGGCTCAGCGCTGTGTCGATTGTCTTGTCTGTAAAAAAGCTCGTGCTAACCAGCAAGGTCTTGCCAATTGGTTTGTGAGGAACATCGAGGGCAGCTTATGTCCTTTCTGTAAGGCATACGAAAAAGTGTACGGCAAAAAGGCGCATGAGCCTCGATAGAAAGGCCATGGGAGAAAAAATAAGTCGTGAAGTGTAAAGAGTAAAGTGTGAAGCGTTAGATTAAACACCTTATACCTCACTCCTCACACTTTACGTCTTACGATCAAATAGGGAGGATTATTATGAGTAATGCATATATGGGTAAGGTATTGTGGGTAGATTTGAGTAAGGGAGAGTGTCGGGAGGAGATAGTACCTGACGAGGTATATGGGAAGTATTTGTCTGGGACAGGGCTGGCTTCATATTTTTTGTATAACCGTATACCTGCTGGAGCTGATCCATTGGGGCCTGATAATATTTTGGGCATAATGACCGGGTTGCTTACTGCAACAGGGTCATTGTTTACCGGAAGATGGATGGTGGTTGGGAAGTCACCGTTAACAGGTGGATGGGGAGATGCGAATTGCGGTGGCACATTTTCTCCTGCATTAAAGCGTAGTGGTTATGATGGGATTTTTTTTACAGGAATAAGTCCAAAGCCAGTATATCTTTACTTAGATAATGGCAGGGCAGAGATAAGGGATGCAGCTTATCTATGGGGCAAGGATGCAGTAGAGACAGAAGAAGAGTTAATGAAGGATCTGGGACCCAAAGCCAGAGTAGCATGCATAGGACCTGCTGGTGAGAAGTTATCTTTGATATCCGGGGTATGCAATGACCGTGGCCGTATAGCAGCCCGTTCCGGGTTAGGAGCTGTGATGGGTTCCAAGAAGCTCAAGGCTGTTGTATGCATCGGCTCCAAAAGAATCAAAGTACATGATAAAGCGGAAATAAAAAGACTCAGTAATGTATGTAATAAATGGGTACAGTTCCAGCCGCCATTCATTCCAGGAACAATTGCCTGGACAGTTGGTGCATTCATGCGGATTCTTCCAACACAGATGGCACAGGACGGCATGCTCTACAAGATCATGCTTAGAAAATGGGGAACAGTGAGCATGAACCAGGTATCTGCCGAGATGGGTGATTCACCTCTCAAGAATTGGGGCGGCAGCAACAAGGATTTTGGTCCGAGCAGATCAAAATCGGTAAATTCTGATGTGTTCAAAAACTGTGAGCGTGTAAAATATCATTGCTATTCGTGCCCCTTGGGCTGCGGCGGAATCTGCACAACGACAGGCAAATACAGCGAGACGCATAAGCCTGAATACGAGAGCGTGCTTGCTCTTGGTGGGTTATGCATGAATGAAGATGCACACAGCATCTTTTATCTAAATGAAATATTAAACAGGGCCGGCATGGATACGATCTCTGCTGGCGGAACAGCAGCCTTTGCCATTGAGTGCTATGAGAACGGTATCCTAACGAAAGCAGATACTGATGGGCTTGAGCTCAAGTGGGGAAATTCCAATGCAATTGTTGCACTTATCGAGAAGATGATAAAGCGCGAGGGCATAGGAGATATTCTTGCAGACGGAACAAAGGCTGCTGTAAAGAAGATCGGCAAGGGCTCTGAAAAATTTGCCATGCATGCAGGCGGACAGGAGCTGCCCATGCATGACGGAAGGAATGATCCTGGCTTTGCCGTTCACTATAGTGTTGAGCCAA
>JAGVNP010000283.1 GCA_020053185.1 Deltaproteobacteria bacterium
AAGAAAACAGGTATTCCGCTAAAAGAGATAAGAGTAGGCGGGGGCGGATCAAAGAGCGATCAGGCAGTGCAGATTGCTGCTGATATATCCAATCTGCCGACCTATAGGATGGCTACACCCGAGATATGCGGTCTTGGTGCTGCAATAGATGTTGCTGTAGGTACAGGCATGTTCGATAATTTTGAAGATGCAGTTGCATCTATGACGAAAAAAGGCCGGCTCTTTGAGCCAAGGACAGAGAATGTCAGGATATACAATGATCTGTTCAAGGATGTGTATATGAAGACGTATAAAACCATGGCACCTCTTAACAAAAAGATCGCAAAGATCACAGGATATCCGCCGGACGATAGCAAGCATCGAAAGGCATCTCCCGGAAGATTAATAGACTACAAAGATATAAAGTAAAGAAAAGGGGCACAAAGTTTTTACTTTGTGCCCCTTTTTGTTTCCCTGATAGTTAAATTTTTAAAATCCCTTTTTCCCCATATAGTCTGCGAGATCTGCTACTCTGCACGAGTATCCCCACTCATTGTCATACCATGCAACGATCTTTGCCATGTTGCCCTGGATAACCTGGGTGAACTCTATGTCAACGATTGATGAATGCGGATCACCTTTGAAATCTGTTGATACGAGAGGCTCTTCCACACATGCCATGATGCCTTTGAAACTCGTATCAGCAGCCTTTTTCAGGGCAACTCTGAGTTCCTCCGTGGTGGTTTTTTTCTTGAGTTCAGCAACAAAGTCAACCACAGATACTGTAGGGGTGGGCACCCTGAATGAATAACCGTCAAAGCGGCCTTTCATCTCCGGAATGACCAGTGACAGAGCCTTTGCTGCGCCTGTGGTTGTAGGGATGATGTTCATTGCTGCTGCACGTGCACGCCGGAGATCCTTATGAGGCAGATCCTGGAGTCTCTGGTCAGTGGTGTATGCATGGACTGTTGTCATCAAGCCCTTTTCAATGCCGAACGCATTATGGATTGCAAGCACCGGAGGTGCAAGGCAGTTGGTTGTACATGATGCATTTGACACAATATTGTGAACCTTCGGTTTATATTCCTTATGATTGATTCCCATCACGATCGTGATGTCTTCTTGTTCTGCCGGCGCAGTGATAATGACTTTTTTGGCGCCTGCCTTTATATGTGCGCTTGCCGTAGGCCCTGTTCTGAATATACCGGTTGATTCTATCACAAGGTCCACATCTATATCGTCCCAGGGTATTGCGATCGGATCTCTTGAATTAAAAAGCTTAATGAGATGATTATTGACCAGAAGCCCTTCTTTTTTTGTCTCTACTGTTCCATTGAAACGGCCATAATTTGTATCATACTTGAACAGGTGAGCATTGGTTTTTATGTCCGCGAGGTCATTGATTGCAACCACCTCAAGAGATTCAGCATGTCTTTCCAAGATGGCTTTTAAAACCTGACGGCCAATTCTACCAAAACCATTTATCCCAATGCGGATCATACTTCCTCCTTCATGTTTCTAGTTATCGTCGATACGGTATTTATGCGCGAGCAACAGATCATAATTTGTGGCTGTGATCTTATGAAGCCTGGCATTATCAAGCGCTATTGCGCTCAAGTTCGCTGCTGCCTCTAAAAATTGAACATCTTCCACGCCGAATTCATATACGTGGGATGTATATACCCGGAGCACGCCAATGACCTTTTTCCCGACCTTAAGAGGGACAACCAATATCGATTTTATCCCTTCTGCCTTTGCTTTTGCCCTGTACTGAAAGTCCTTGTCGGTTTGTACATCTTTTATAAAGATGGTTTTTCCTTTAAGCACTTTCTGGTCTACTCCGCTTTCCTTCACAATGATGGGGCCTTTGTGGATATAGTCTTCGGAAAGACCGAATATCGCACCCATAAGCAGTTTTGTCTTTCTTGAGCTTAAGAGCCTTATCGAACAACCCTTTACATCCATTGTTGTCGCAACGCTCTTTACAATCTCGCTTAAGACATGGGAAGGATCGAGTGATGCATTAATTACCTTGGAGACATTGTACAGTGCGGCAAAATAATTTTTTTCTTTTCCTTTCACCATAACTCACTCCTTTTTCTTTTGCTTTTTGTACAAGACTGTCTTTTTGTCAAGACACTACTTTATAATTTTTTCTTTATTACTCGTTAAATGTTTTTACGGCCAGTCATTGTCTCTGATGAGGTGGCAATACCCATTATCCTGCAAAAGAGATCCATCATTGGTATGGGCATTATCGCCTTTACAATAGGGAGAAGATATACAGAAGCAGGCACCCCGATCATAGATTTATTTTTCTTTATGCCTGCAATAATCTTTTTGGTGACAGCTTCTGTCGAGAGCATCTTTGTTCCTTTTACTGCCTTGGCGCCATCGAACATTCCTGTGTTCACGGTATTGGGACACACATAAGAGAAATTTATATTTTTTAAGCCCAAGAGTTTTATTTCCTGGCGTAAGGATTCGGTAAGTCCTATTACTGCAAACTTCGAAGCGCAGTAGTCTGTGATATATGGTACTCCCAGTAATCCTCCTGCTGATGCGATGTTTACCATATGGCCTTCTTTCTTTTCGATCATGCCAGGCAAAAAAGCCTTTATGGTCCAGAAATGAGCCATGAGGTTTACTGCAATGGTCTTCTCGATTGTCTCATCAGGCTTTTCCATGAACGGGTTGGATTTCACCACTCCTGCATTATTCACCAGTATATCTATGGTGCCAAAATCATTTTTTACTTTTGCAGCCAGATCATAGACTGCTTTCTTGTCTGCGATGTTGCACACATAAGCAGAGACGTACCCGAATTGCGAGAGTTCTTGCTTTGTCTGGTTCAGCTTGTCCTCCAGAATATCTACGATCGTAACCCTTGAACCTTGCTTTAAGAACATCATGGCCAAAGATTTGCCCATGCCAAGGGCTCCACCTGTAATAAGCACATTTTTATCCTTTAGATTTTTCATTTCAGTTTCCTCCTAGTCTATTGTATGTTTTTAATATAGCCCAGTAAGCAAGGAGATGGAAGATTAATTAGGCATATAGGTTGAAGGCTGAAGGCTTTTAGGAAAACTCAATTTTAGTATAGCCATTCAAGTATACTCTTTTCCATATACGTTTTTTGTCGTTGGTGATTGAGCAGTGTTCTTCAGCTTCCAGGCTAATAACCTGAGTACTTACAGAGATTGATTAACTGAAAAAGCATATCCATAGTCTATATTTAATCAGATTTTTGCAATCGTAACAGGCTGATTGCGTTTTTAGATTTGGTCTTGATATTTTTATTTAAGCATGTAATAGGGGTAGCACTTTTGAGCCAGTAGCTCAGTCGGTAGAGCATCTGACTTTTAATCAGGTGGTCGAGGGTTCGAGTCCCTCCTGGCTCACTGATAAATAAATAGGCTTAAGTCCCCATCGTCTAGCCTGGCCCAGGACACCGCCCTTTCACGGCGGCGACAGGGGTTC
>JAGVNP010000110.1 GCA_020053185.1 Deltaproteobacteria bacterium
GCACTGTTATCATCTGCCAGTTTCTTCGGCGTGGTTTTAAGCTCGTTTGCAACCTGAGCAATCTTATCCCCATGCTCATCAGTGCCTGTTAGGAAGAACACCTTTTTACCCAGAAGCTTATTATATCTGGCCATTATATCTGCGATAATGGTCGTATAAGCATGTCCCAGATGAGGTTTTGCATTCACATAATAAATAGGAGTGGTCACATAAAAATAATCACTCATGCGGTTTTCCCTTTCTTCTCCTTCTCTTTCTCGATGATCGCCGCTCGGGCGCTACTTGAGCATTCTCTTTAACAGTCTCTTGTTTCTTCTGTTCTTGTTTCTTTTGTTCATGCATTTTAGTTCTCGCATCTTCAGCTTTTTCCTGAAGATGAAGGAACTCTTCTTCTGTAATAATTTCTGATAGAGATGCGTTTATAAAACGTTTGTCAGGGGTTTTTGCAACAAGAGTCTGGGCCATTACATTCACACTCACCACTGTACATTTCCCCTGCTCCAGATAAACGCTCTTTCCAGGCTTTGGCATACTGTCGCCAAGATCAGAATACGCCTCTTCCTCATACGCAAGGCAGCATTTGAGCTTTCCGCACACACCGGAAATCTTGTTGGGATTGAGGTTTAAATTCTGGTCTTTTGCCATCTTTACCGAGACCCTGTGAAAATTCTGCAAAAATTTTGCACAGCACAGCTCTTTTCCGCAGCTGCCTATACCACCTAGCATAGCGGCCTCCAGGCGCGAGCCTATCTGACGCAGCTCTATGCGGGTCTTGAATTTTTCCACAAGATCCTTGAGCAGGTCTCGGAAATCTACCCTCGCCTCTGCAGTAAAATAAAAGGTGACCTTGCTCTTATCAAATGCCTGATCAACTTTTGAGAGCTTCATGGGCAGAGCCCTTTCTTTTATTTTCTCTATACAAAAATTGAAATAGGTATCCCCTTCCTTTATGATCTGCTCCATTTTTTTCAGATCAGCTTCTGTAGCTTTACGAAGCACAGGCTTGATCTCACCCAGATCTTTTGGGTTAACCCCTGACGCATCACCCAGAATCTTTCCGATGGACTGCCCCATCTCAGTATCTACCAAAACCATATCATCTCTTTTGACATCAAGATCCTTGCCATCAAATATGTATGGTGTAGGAGTACTTATGAATTTTACCCACACAAGCCTTTTTACATTTGTCTCTTCTATAGTTTCTTCCATAATAGTTAAGGATGTTATCAGTCTTTTCTCTTATTTTGCAAGATTATCTTTTCATCTTCGTTAATTATTCAGGTATCCAGTAGTCAGGAGCCAGAATTCAGAATAGAACTAGCCGAAGGTTAACCACTGTTCCTGTCACAAAAGCGAGGTTCATCTCATACGCCCTCCTGCACGTGTCCCTGTCTGCGTCGCGAACGCGACAGCCAGTCGTACGCAGTCAAGCTACAGTCTTAAGTTAGCAGCTAGCTGATCCATCTTAACTGTATAGTTTTTAGCTTCCGTCTCCTGGATTCAGGCTTCTGGCTTCTGAGTAGCTACTATCTTCGGTTGCCAACTAATCCCTTGTGCGCTAAATAGAACAGAAGAATATGGAAAATATAAGAGAAAATGTGAAGAGATTGCTGTCCGAGATACCTTCATACGTTGAGGTGGTGGCTGCAGCCAAGGGCAGAACCGTTGATGAGATCGCACAGGCAATCGATGCCGGGATCACTATCATAGGGCATAACTATTTACAGGAAGCACTTTTAAGTATTGCACACATCGGTCATACAGCAAGATGGCATTTTATCGGACACCTCCAGAAAAACAAGGTAAAGCACTCAGTGCCTAATTTTGACATGATAGAGACTGTGGACTCTCTGGAACTGGCACAGCAGATAGAAAAACACGCATCTAACCACAACAAGATTATGGATATTTTCATTGAGATAAATTCCGGCAGGGAGCAGCAAAAATCCGGGGTCTTTCCTGAGAATGCATATAAATTAATAGAGGAGATAAAAGATCTCCCCCACCTTAAAATCATGGGGCTCATGACCATGGGTAAGATCACTGATGATCTCCAAGAGATACGCGAGTGTTTCCGCGAGACAAAAATGCTTTTTGACGAGATCAAAGCTAAAAACATACCCGGAGTGGAAATGAAACACCTTTCCATGGGCATGAGCGATTCCTACAAAATCGCAATAGAACAAGGCGCAAACATGATCCGCATCGGAACAATGATCTTTGGCCTGCGGCCGTAGGGTGATCGGCTTATGGTGATCCGCGAAGAAAACTGTTTTTATCCAGACAGTTTCACTTACTTTAATCCAGAATCAGCAGGTTTTGAAAAGCAGGAATTCTGGATAGATGATCGCATCAATTGCTGGTTTGTCTTGCCAAAAGAAAACCGAAAAGACTCCACAATAGTCCATCTGCACGGCAATGCTGAAAACATGTCTTCTCACATCACAGCCCTACTATTTCTGCTTGAACTTGGGTATCCCCTCCTCGCATTTGATTATAGCGGTTATGGCAAATCAAAAGGAAAACCTTCATTGCAAGGCATCCAAGCAGATGCAAAACTGGTATTCGATCATATCTCAAAAGAGAGCAGCGTTTTTGGAAAAAACATTTTCGGGTTCGGACAGTCCATGGGCGCATACACTTTGGCCCGGATACTGCCAAATATCCCGTGGATCAAAGGTGCTATCTTTGACTCTGGCCTAACCTCATTCTATGATCTTTTTACCCAGGCATATCCTTACTATCAATGCGACATCCCGCACAAAAACCTCTCAGCACTCGACACATTACCCAAAAGCTCGGTGCCAAAACTGTTCATTCATGGCACTGCTGACGAGGTAGTTCCCTATACCCATTCAATTGAAATGCATGATGTTGCAGCAGAACCAAAGGATATTCTTATTCTTGATGGCGTTGCCCATATTGCAGCTACTGCCTCTCCAAAAGCCAAAGAATACATCTCGAAAATCACCTCGTTCCTGGAAAAATATCGCGCAAACTCGATAATCTAAGGCACAAAAAAATCAGTTTATAGGATCGAAACCATAGGATGAGACCTTTGCATAATACCCACATTGTCATTCCGAACACGTTCGCGCTGCTCAGTGTAAATTCCGTGAGGAATCTTATAACTCGTTGACATTTCAAGAGATCGCCACGTCGCTTACGCTCCTCGCGATGACAAAAAACAATTATGC
>JAGVNP010000203.1 GCA_020053185.1 Deltaproteobacteria bacterium
CCGCAATAGGAGATCTGCAGGGCGAAATGAATCCTGCAATGGGTCTTCGTGCAATACGATTCTGCTTGAAAGAAGTTGATATATTCAAGACCCAGCTGCGAGGACTGCTGCGGGCAAGCCACTATGGAAAAACCTCGGTAATGATACCCATGATTTCGGGCATGGAGGAATTGCTCAAGGCAAAAGAGATTTTTGAAGAAACAAAAGAGACTTTAAGAAAGCAGAGCATTCCCTTTGATGAGGATATCTCATTTGGCATTATGATCGAGATACCGTCCGCTGCCGTTATTGCAGATCTGCTCGCAAAAGAAGTGGATTTCTTCAGCATAGGCACAAATGATCTGATCCAGTATTCCATTGCTATTGACCGGAGAAATGAATACGTGAACTATCTTTATGATCCTCTGCATCCTGCAGTTTTAAGGCTCATAAAATTTGTTGTTGATTCTGCACACAATGCCAATATTCATGTGGCCATGTGCGGAGAGATGGCAGGCGAGGCTCTCTATACACCGATATTGCTAGGATTTGGCATAGATGCACTGTCTACCAATGCAGTTGCGATCCCCAGGGTAAAGGAGATGATCAGGCGGATAGATTTAAAAAGCTGCAAAGAAGTTGCCCGTCATGTGCTTGATGTGCGGACAAGCGCAGAGATCAGAAAATTCCTGACTGAAGAAATCGGGGATAAATTCGCACAGGATCTCAAACTGAAGTCATAGATGGAATGCACAATCACAGGTACTGTAGACAGCGCTACGCAGGATAAAATAATCGTAAAGGTTGAAAGACAGAGCGCATGCCAGGGATGTGAGGCTTCCCATGTTTGTCATTCATTTGCACAGCCAACCATGAATTTCAGTTTTGATAAGCCTGATTTTGATGTCCGCGAAGGAGACAAGGTAATGATCGCTATGGAGAATCCATCATTTTTAAAAGCCTGTGCAATCACTTATCTTATTCCCCTGGTGTTTGTTATATCAGGCATAGCCATAGCTAAGATCTTATCCATGAGCGAAGGCATACAAGCCATAGCTGGACTGTGCACATTCGTGATAAGTTTGCCTTTGGTGAGAAGGCTGGGCAAGACAATACAGGGGCCCAAGTTAATTGAGAGGATCAATGGCTAAAGATAAAGAGACAAAAAAGATTCTGTGCCAGAATAGAAAGGCACGGCACGAATACGAGATCCTTGAGAATATTGAGGCAGGCATCGTGCTTAACGGGACAGAGGTGAAATCGCTCAGGGCTGGCGGCGGAAACATCAAGGACAGCTATGCCTTTGTAAAAGGATTTGAGGTCTATCTGTATAATGCCCATATCAGTCCGTATTCTCATGGCAATATTCATAACGAAGACCCAATGCGGCCAAGAAAGCTGCTCCTTCATAAGCAGGAAATCATAAAACTTTCAGCCAAGGTCAAGGAAAAAGGGCTTACCATTATTCCCTTGAGCATTTATCTGAAAGGAAGCCTGATTAAGATCGATATCGGACTTGCTAAAGGAAAGAGAGTCCATGACAAAAAACAGGCGATAAAAGAGCGTGACATTAAGCGGGATATGGATAGGGAAGTGAGGAATTATTAAAGAGTGACGAGTGACGAGTAAATAGTGACGAGTGACGAGTAAAAAGTGAAAAGCTGAAAGCTCAAAATAGGATTAGAGGATTAAGGGGTAAGGATAAAGTGCATGAAACAACTGTACATCTTTAATTTCTCGCATATCAACATACGAGAAGAATATCCGTACTTTTTCAGGGTTTGGTTCGGATAGCATAAAAGGCTATTTTCAAGATTAAATTGGTTTATCTTTCCTATGTTTCCAAATCTTAATATTATTTGATTTTTTGTGAAAAAGTGCATGTCGAAAAGACTATTGCAAACACTTAAATTTTTTAGTAAAATTCTTTAATCGATTAAATATGGTTTGCTGCCGAGATTAGTCCCATCAGCTTTGCATTTTAATAATAAGAAAAATTGAATTAAGCATATATAAAAGGAGGGTATTTTATGTTTACCTTAAGACGTAGTCTGGTTGGGCTAAGTGTTATCTTTTTTGCGAGCTTTGTAGTTGCCAGCCTCGCTAATGCTCAGGATATCGAGCGGGTAGTAAATAAGATCCTAAATGGCAGAAAAGTGAATGCGACTGTAGTGGTCTACGGAGTTGTGGACAGATGGGATCTTAATAAGGCAAGCAATACTGTTACCTATGTGCTCCGTGATGACTGGGGAGATAGTATTACTGTGATTGCTGCGACAGGTCAGCCAGAAACAAATAAACGCTATGAGGTTAGTGGTTACGTATCCTATGACCAAGTTAAGGGGGAATATCAGATTATGGAAACAAGCAGGAGCCTCGTGGACTCAGCACCCCCTGCAGTTTCATCGCCTGTTGAGATGCCTGTTGAAAAAAGCACCGACTCGGAAGATAGCAGTATTGTTGTTTTTTTGATACTAGCAGTAATAGCGGTTCTGATAGCACTGGCCTTTGTAATTTACAAAACCAAATCAAGTGGGGCAACGCAGGATTTTGGAAGTGACGCAATTATATCGGTTGCAGACAAAACCCAAAAGATCACAGCTCCAGTGGCAACGCAAAAGGCAGTGGATGCAGGAACTATCAAGGTCATGCCAGGCCGATTTGAAGTGCAAGGAGGAACCGAGCTTAAGGAGATCCGTCTTATACGTCCCAAAGGGGTTTCTGATCAGAAGCTGGAATATTCCTTTGGCCGTCTTCCTGGCGATAAAATCACCCATATTCAACTCAACGATTCAACAGTCTCCAGAGATCAGGCCAAGTTGAAGTTCAAGGATGGGAAATATGGCATTATCAACATTCCAGA
>JAGVNP010000069.1 GCA_020053185.1 Deltaproteobacteria bacterium
CGACAGGATGAAAAAAATCTCGGCAATCCGAATGATACCATGCTTCACCCGTTGCGATTGATGCGGGTAAAAATTGAGTCATTTACCACCCGGGATGCATACGAGTATCTCGCCAGCAACAAAGGAATATGGACAAAAAACCCTAAAAAGGCAATAGATATACTTCCAGTTGTGGGCAGCTTCCAGATTTTTTATAACAAACACCTCAAGACTTTTTTATGTGTATATACAGACGATCTTTCTAACCAGATCAAGCTCCGCACTGCAAAAACCCCCTGGGGTCCGTTCGGATATACAGAGGTGCTGTTCACCCACGAGACAAAAAATCCTGATGAGTTCATATCCACCATGTTTGTGCACCCTGAATATAACATGAAAGACGGGAAGGTCTTCTTTATTACCTACTGCGTATCGTCACTGGATACACAGCCGATTCTGCTTAAGGTCAAGCTGAGATAATCTCTTTTTGCAAAATTCCGTTTTCTGGAGCCTTTTGCCTGCAGAGAACAATGTGTATTATTTGAACTGCCCTTTAAGCCTGGTCTTTGCTCCAATATAACATATGGCATTAAATGGAATTCTGCCTACAGGAAGCGGCAACGGGCCAACACGCCAGCGGATAAACTCAATGACCACGCCTGCCTGTTTGATGGTATCCATATATGCATAGTCTACCCTAACGCCGATATCCTTTATTGTTCCGCTCTGGAGAACCTCTATCCCGATTTTTTTGCAGGCCTCAACCCGTTTTTCTACGTCCTGAACCATGAAGCCCAGGTGATGCACACCCCCTGTTTCGCTTTTCAAATGATCCTGATGATAACTATGGCCTTTCACAACCTCGATAAGCTCTATCTGTACGTCGCCCAAATAAGCGAGTGCAATCTTTAGGGTGGGAGCGATAAGATTTCCCTTCTCGATACAAGGTTCTGCTTTCTGTTCCTTCACCATCCACGGGCCCAGACCAAAAGTCTCTTTATAAAAAGCAACTGTTTTGTCCACGTCGGCGACCACATAACCGAGCTGTCCAAGCTTTGGGAGTTTCAGTTTTTTTCTTATCTCATCTGGAACCATACATTCTCCTTTAGTGACTACTCACGTAGTCAGTCTGAAGCTATTTAGACTGAAGACTGAAGACTGAAGGTGTCGGAAGAGAGCGATTACCGCATGTTGGCAGAGAAACACTAGATGCTCGTACCAATTATGGCTTCAAAATGTACCGTATGCTCATTTTTTCCTAACGGTCTTCGGCCTACAGCCTATCTACCTGAGTAGTTACTACAAATCAATCCGTTTCTTGCCTGGCTTTTTGCTTGAGCGCGCAATACGCTTCATACGTAAACCCTTCCCATCGGCAGGGCAGCACAGAGTTGTTATGGAACAGAGGCTCTTTTTCAATAGGATATGGGCTGACCTTTACTGCTTCATCCCAAAGCGCTGTGCCAGGGATGGGCGAATACTCGGCAAGATTTGGCCACACACCGCATGACCTCACAATATCAATTGCCTTTTCCACATCGAGCGCTTCCTGGTGAGGAAGACCGCAGAGTATGTAGACCCCGATCTTTTCGGGATCAAAACCTGCGCACAGCAGGCTCTCTATTGCGCGCTCAACCTCATGGGTGAAAACCTTTGCTCCTGTTGTCTTCTGCAAATGCTCATCAGCAGTTTCAAAGCCGAGGCGGATAGATGCAAATCCTGCGTCTTTCATAAGCATTGCAATTTCATCATCGATCGCGCGTGCATGAAGTCCATTCGGACAGTAGAATTTGCAGGAAAGATCTCTTTTTATGATTTCATTGAGCATATCTTTTACCCTGTTCCCCGGACCAACCAGCAGGGCATCATCGTAAAATGCAAAGTTTTCCACGCCAAAATTTTTGTTCCAGAATTCGATCTCGTCTGCAACTTTTGCCGGGGCTCTCATACGCATACCGGAAGTGAGCAGATACGAAGCACAATATGTACAACGAAACGGACACCCCTTGGCTGTCTGGATACAAACATATTTTAGGTTTTCAATAAGATCAAAGCTAGCGTACGGATATGAATCAAGGTCTGCCATATCAGGTATGCGCCTTGGCGCTACATCCAAAATCTTTGCGAGCAAATTCAGGACAGCTATCTCGCCTTCGCCTGCAATAACATAATCTGCACCTGAAAACGTCCTTGCATGATCTTCACACAGGCTTGCATAAATGCCACCTAGCACTACAGGTGTTTTAGGAAATATTTCTTTTGCGATCTTTATCACATCAAAGACCCCTGGATACCAGTAGGTCATAAAGGATGTGACAAGAACTGCATCGACTCTGTTCTCTTCTGACGTCTTCAAGAGTTTTTCCCGAAACACGTCAGGCGACATTCCATATCGGCTGTAGTTCCTTGGAATGTTCTTGAAAAACGCCGGCTTTGCTATGATCTGTCTGGAAAATTTTCCATCACCGCTCAGCTTTCTTTTTGCGGTTCTGTCAGATGTATTGATCTCGAGACAATCGATAAAATTAACGCTGAACCCGTTTTCCCTTAAGAGGGCTCCAATGGACAGCAAACCCAGAGGTTTTGCCCACAGATCATAGGCTGAGAAATCATAAATCCAGGGATTTATGAGAAGAACGCCCTTTTTCTGCATAAGAATTATTCCCTCTACTTAATGCTGCGGAGGGTTTATTTTTTTAAAGGCTCAAAAACCTCCAAGGATTCTTCTATCTCTGTCTTTTTCCGTGACCTGCTCCAGTTGAGTTCATCACCCATTACATCAGCAACCTTTTCAATCACATCATGTCCCGGATTGCCGAGCGTGCCAAGGCCAGTGCGCCTGAACAGGACATCAGAGAGTTTCATTGCCATCTCGGCTCGGACCGAATATACTACTTCGGCAAAAAGATCAGGATATTGCTCGCATATCTCCTTGCTATATGCCTTCTTTTCGCCTGCAATATCAAGCACGTCTCTATACCGCGACCCGTAGTTGCGGCATAAATTCTTTATGGTTTCATCATTGAATCCCAGCTTGTTTCCTCTGATTGAGGCCCTGTTCACAAAGCTCGCATATCTCCCGATCTCTCCGCCATAAAGCGGGGTGGTGTGCGTGAGGCAGGGAACAGGGGTTCGTTTAAGTTTTTCAAAAACAGTGTCCACCAGTTTCTTGGCAAGGTTTCTCGATGTGGTGTATTTGCCGCCAACCACGGTTATAAATCCTTGAATCCTGTCGTCCTTTTCATGATCATAAATCTCATATTTTCTGGATGCGTCATACACATCGATCTCTACGCTGGTGTCCTTCTCTACAATGGGACGAAGCCCTGAGTAGAAATACAACACATCTTCGCGCTTCAGGTTTGCCGATGGGTAGGAATCATTGACTTCCTTGATCAATGCCGCAATATCGGTCTCTGTCACCTTGCATGCATCAGGATCTCCCTTGTATATCACATCCGTAGTACCGATCAGGCTATGCCCTCTCCATGGTAAAACAAAGAAGTGTCTTCCTTCAGGGGTCTGGAGCACAACTCCTTTTTCCTTTGTAAGAAGTCTCGTGATGATATGTATGCCTTTTGAGCGAATAAGGCTATGCTGTGTCTTGCCGTGGAGAAGATTTAAGACACGATCTGCCCATGGCCCGGCAGCATTGATAGTTACCTTTGCGCGTATGTCATATTCCTTGCCTGTAAGAAGGTCTTTCACATGCGCGCCTTCCACAGCATTCTGGTTAATATTCAATTTTTCAACACTGGCATAGTTCGCAATATATGCGCCGTACTCGTCTGCCGCAAGGATAAATTCCAATACCAGTCTCTCCGGAGAATACATCTGACAGTCATGGTAGATCACAGCGCCTTTGAGATTTTTGGTGTTTACGCCCGGTTCGGTCTCAAGGGTCTCTTCGATGGAGAGCTTTTCATGACTAGGAATCTTTTTATCCTCATCATCGAGCCATTTCTTGTCATATGCCAGAGTATCATAGAGAATCATGGCAGCAGTAATTGCCCGAAGTCCTTGCATTCCTCTACCATATGCAGGCAGCACAAAGGGAAGAGGGTACACAAGATGCGGAGCAATGACTTCAAGCAAGCGCCTCTCCTGTAAAGACTCCCGAACCAGACCTACTTCCATGTTCTTTAAATATCTGAGCCCACCGTGAATCAGCTTGGATGTTGCAGCGCTGGTTGCCCATGAAAAATCCTTTTTCTCTACAAGAGCAACTTTAAGCCCTCTCAATGTCGCATCCCATGCCACACACGCACCTGAAATGCCGCCGCCAATAATCAATACGTCATAAAGTGTTGATTTCATTTTTTCGAGATCACGTATCATCGCTTTTCCTCCGGTAAGATATTGTTCGAAATATAATAGTATATTGCTGATATAAAACAGTCAACATCTTTGATTACAAAAAGCTGCTGGCTTTTATTGTAATTATTAGTTTTGAGTTTTTAGTTTTGAATTAAATGCTGCATACTGCCTACTGCTTACTTCCTACTTCTTGCGCCCGCCTATCTCCTGTTTTACAGGGATTGCCATCTGCTATGTGCTCTGATATCCTGACGTTCTGTAGGAGGTTTAGATGGATCTGGGATTAAAGGGAAAAATTGCACTTGTTTCAGGAGCAAGCCAGGGGCTTGGACTTGCCGCAGCTATGGCCCTGGGAAAAGAAGGGGCCACGCTTGCCATATGCTCCAGAAACAAGGATCATCTTTCCGCTGCAGATAAGATCCTTACAAAAGAAGGCATCCATGTCATTACAAAACCAGCAGATGTGAGCATCCCTGATCAGGCCCACGCATTTGTGGAAGAATCAGCTGACAAACTAGGCGGTGTTGATATCCTTATTAATAATGCAGGTGGACCGCCGGCTTTTGGTTTCGAAGACATTAGCCAGGAGATGTGGGAACATGGATTTAGACTGAACCTCTTAAGCACCATCACAATGATAAAAGCGGGTCTACCGTTTATGAAAAAAAAGAAGTGGGGCCGCATAATCAATATGACATCTATTGCAGTCAAGCAGCCGCTTGACGGGCTGATCCTTTCAAATACCATCCGAAGTGGCGTGATCGGCCTTGCAAAAACCTTAAGCAGGGATCTGGCGCAATTCAATATCACGGTAAATAACATATGCCCCGGATATTTCCTTACCAACAGAGTCTCATCCCTTGCATCAACAATCGCTAAAGAAAAACAGGTTACGCCAGAAGATATAATCTCTGGGTGGGAAAATGAAATCCCTTTGAGGCGACTGGGCGATCCTGAAGAGTTTGGTCATCTTATTGCTTTTCTCGCATCAGACAAGGCCTCGTATATCACAGGCGCATCTATCCAGATCGACGGTGGATTTTATCGCGGTATTTTCTAATCTGCTGGCTGTTGACTTCATAGCATGCCTTCTATAATAATGCTTCAGGGAGCTTGTATGCATAAAACCAAACTGATTCTCTTTATATTGACAGCCTTTTTTATCGTTGGAGTTTCCCTATCCTCTTACGCAGACCCATACAGTTATCCTGTAAATGCGAACGAAGGGTCTCTTTCAGAACAAAAACTTTGTATGGATACTGTGGTTCCTAAAATGCTTGGAGATGCAATTAAGGGAAAAAACATCCTTGCTCTACAGGAAGACATTCCTGCGATTGGCGTGCTACTTCCTCTAAGCGGCAAGTGGGGTACTATAGGACAGCAGCTTTTAAAAGGCCTTCAGCTTGCCGGCAATGTGTTTGGTGATGGCAAGACACCGCGCATAGTATATGTGATCGAGGACTACGGAGAAGATGAGGCAAAGATCCCTTCTCTCATCAAAGACATGGATGAGCGCTCCCACGTGATC
>JAGVNP010000157.1 GCA_020053185.1 Deltaproteobacteria bacterium
CATGTACCGTCCTGGTATTGAGAGATTCATGGTGAGCTGAGATCCTTTGGAACTTTTTTCTTCCCTGGTCACCTGCACAGGGATCATCATGCCCTTTTTAAGTTGTTGCTCCCAGCCTTTTTCATTTTTTATGTCCTGAATAAAAGATGGGTTCATGTCTTGTTTTGAGAGCAGCCCGTTCTTATCTCTTCCATAACTAACGAACACTGCCTCAAGGCTTGGCTCTACTTTTTCGATTCGGCCCTTGTAGATATTTCCCCGCACCTGTTCTTTTGTGGAGCTCTGCATATAAAAATTTTTAAGGAGGTTGTCTTCTACAACAGCAACACGGATTTCTTCGGGATGAATTGCATTAATGAGCATTTTTTTCATGGAACACCTTATATCAGACTATTGAAAGACTACCAAGTCCTTCTCGTAGGATCTGAAATTCGTCTGTTTCCATTGATATGATGGTAGACGGGATGTCGGCGAGTATGCCGCAGTCTACGATAGCATCCACCATGTGACCAAAGTCCTTTTCTATCTGAAGCGGATCAACATGAAAACCGCCAGCCTGGGTAGGAATACTTCCTGTAAATAATGGCTCTCCAAGCTCAGTGACAAGGGCTTTGCAAAACCAGTGATCAGGCATACGAATGCCTATGGTCTTTCTTTTTGACTGTAGCAATCTTGGCACCAGCCTTGTTGCAGGCAGGATTACAGTATACGGCCCCGGAAGTATGTTTTTGATCACCTTGAACGCTTTATTGGACACAAGCGCATACATACTGATGTTTTTCAGATCAGATAGCATGATGCTTCTTGGCTTGTTTGATTTCTTGATCGCATTGATTCTGTCAGCCCCTTTTTTGTTAGACAGGCAGCAACCTATGCCATAAACCGTGTCAGTGGGATACACCACTATGCCACCTGAGCTGATAATCTCTGAGACGCGTTTTACTGCCCGTGGACTTGGCCTTACAGGGTCAATTACGATACGCATCTAATTCCTCCTTTTACACATGCTTTTCAAATCAATGTTCCCTAAAGAGGCGAATATCGAGTTTTTTACCTTTGGTATATCTCTTTCTACCATAGAGAGATATTTTCTTACCATCTCTCTTTTTCCATCTTTTCTAATAGGGCACTCCTGTATCACTGGCTCTATTTCGAGCGTGGCAAAATACTGGGTGATAAGCTCCTTGCTGCAATATGCGAGCGGTCGTATCACGCGGTTCTTGCCATCATTGGAAATTCTTGAAGGCGACATGGCGCCGATCTGTCCGGTGTAAAAGGTGCGCAGCAAAAATGTCTCTATAATATCATCCATATGGTGTCCGAGAGCGATAGACGATGCACCGATTTCTTGAGCCAGGCTGTAGAGATGCCCCCGTCGCAGGCGTGAACATATCGCACACGGGCTTTTTTCAGGGTCAGACACCTCTTGGACGATTGCTGAGATATGTGTGGGTATTTTCATGATGTCCATGCCAAGGGTTTCTTTTGACCATTCTGCAATATGGTCAAAATTTTTTACAAATTCTGTCTCAAGATACACCGGGATGAGTTCGAAATCTATTGGTGCAGAAGTCCTCATGTCATGGAGCATTTTTAGAAGCACAATAGAATCTTTTCCGCCGGATACCGCAACAATAACTTTGTCTCCCTCAGAGATCATCTTGTAGTCGTCAATTGCTGTGCCTACTTTTTTGCGGATTTTTCTCTCGATATATCGTTTTGAGTGTGCATTCACCTTGCTACCCATATCATATGCGTTGGTATTTGCAAGCAAGAGAACCTGTCACAGGCATTTTTCTATGGCAAGTTTTGCGTTTTCGATATCGTCAAAAAACTTGATGTTTTCTTGAGCCTTAATCCATGTGATCTGTCGCTTTGCATATCGCCTGGTATCTCTTTGAATCAGTCGTATTGTTTCTTCAATGGAGAGACTTGATGTAAGGTGATCAACCACATGTTTATAGGCTAACGTCTGCATAGATCTGAGTTCGGAGTTATATCCCATATCAAGAAGTCTCTTTGTTTCTTCTATAAGTCCGGCCTCAATCATTTCATTAACCCTTTTGTCGATCCTGGAATAGAGCAAGCTCCGCTCCGGAAGAAGGCAGAAAATTTTTGCGTTTATCTGGGGCGATTCAAATCCATGGGATTTTTGAATGGAAGAAGGTTTTTTACCTGTGAGAAAAATGATTTCAAGTGCTCTCACTATCCTGGTTCTGTCTTTTTGGGTTATGCCTGCTGCTGCATCAGGATCTAATTTCTCGAGCATATGATGCATATAGGAAATGCCTTTTTCTTCTATGATTTTTTTGAAAGTAGACCTAAGCTGCTCAGACCTTGGAGGTGCAGGACACAGGCCATAGATGAGTGCCTTGATATAAAGCCCGGTGCCGCCAACAACAATTGGAATTTTCTTTCTTGATCTGATTTCCTCGATCTTTTGCTGCGCCATTTCTGCAAACATGCCTGCATTGAATTCTTTGTCAGGTTCAATCACATCGATAAGGTGATGGGGCACTATGTCCTGTTCTTTAAGCGTGGGCTTTGCAGTTGCGATATCCATGTATTTGTAGACCTGCATGGAGTCGGCAGATATGACCTCGATCGGATATTGTTTTCCCAGTGCAAGAGCGAGTTTTGTTTTGCCGGAGCAGGTGGGGCCAGTAATGATAACTAGGGACGTCTTCCGAGCCATTTTTCTATCTCAGACAAAGTGATTTTTTTGTACAGAGGCCGTCCATGAGGGCAGTTATGCGGCGATCCTGCCTCATCCAGATCTTTTAAGAGGAATTTAATCTCCAATGGAGACAGAGAAGCACCTGAAGTGATACTTCTGTGGCAGGCGATAGAGGCAATCATGTTTTTCTCGTGGTTTTCACTTTTCCAGTCATCTTTTACTGCTTCAATGATGATGGATATAATAATATCTTTTAATGTATTTGTTTTCAGCAGGGGAGGGTATGCCTTTATCGCAATAGTTCTCGGACCAAACGGTTCACACTCAAACCCCAATCTTTCCATATGTGGCATGAGTTCTTCACATGCGTGATATTCTGTAGGACTTAATTCAATAATGAGCGGATGAAGAAGTTTTTGTGAAGGCGGCTTATTGTCACACATGATGGATTTCAGCTTCTCAAAGTTAATTCTTTCATGGCTAGCATGCTGGTCAAGGATATAAAGTGCTTCATCATCCTGAAGCAGTATGTAGGCAGGGGCCAATATGCCAACTATCTTTTTGTCAGAATAAAACGAGGGCTTTTTCTCAGACACTTCTTCGGTAAAAAGTAACTTGTCATCAGAATACATTTTGGGCGCAGCAGAAACTATAAAGGTCTCTTTTAATGGTCTGGGCGCATCAAGTAATGATTTATCAGTAAACGAGACATCTCTCCATGGATGTGATTTCAGGCTCTCCTTGATTGCAGATGCAATCATGCCGAATACTTTGGACTGGTCCCTGAATCGAACAAGGGCTTTTGTAGGATGTACGTTTATATCCACTTCTTTTGGATCGATCTCAAGCATGACAACAGCAATTGGATACCTATCCTTCATGAAAAATTCTTTTGATCCCAGTGCTACAGCAGAGGTAAGAACCGGGTCCTTGACTGATCTTTTGTTTATGAAAGTGTAGATGCTGCTGCGGGTTGGCCGAAAAATCTCTGGCGAGGCCATAAATCCATGTATGGATATAGCGGGTGTGCTTTTTTCAAATTCGAATAACCTGTCTTTAAGATCGTTTCTTAAAATGAGTTTTATTCTGTCCTCAATTGCCATGTTCGGGCTTACATTAATGATAGATCTGTCTTGCGACTTAAGGCTGAAGTGGATGTGTGGGTAGCACAGGGCATACCTGGAAACCACATCAATGATATTTCTCTGCTCGGTTGCAGTAGTTTTTAGGAATTTTTTTCTTGCAGGTGTGTTGTAGAACAGATCTTTTATCTCTACGATAGTACCTTCAGGTATGCCTGCTTTTCCTCGCTCAATTATGGCCCCGCCTTCAATTGAGATAAAGTGTCCAAAGAGAGAGTCTTTTTTTCTGGAGGATATTTTTGCCCTGCTCACAGAAACTATGCTTGGAAGCGCCTCGCCTCTGAACCCTAAGGTGGTAATGTGAAAAAGATCTTCAGTGTTTGTAATCTTGCTTGTTGCATGTCTCTGGATGGCCAGAGACATATCCTCTTCTTCCATGCCAATGCCGTTATCCACAACCCTTAGGAGATCGGTCTTGTCTATTTCCACTGCAATAGCGCTTGCGCCGGCATCAATAGCGTTTTCTACAAGCTCTTTGACCACAGACGCAGGTCTCTCGATTACCTCTCCTGCAGCGATGTGGTCTATGACTTCATTGGAAAGTAGTCTGATCTCGGCCAAGGCTATATCTCTATCTTCATGTAATCCAGGGTTCTCAAAGAATCTTTCATGATCTCTTTTTCATTTTCAAATCCCGGTCTACCCATGAGGCTGAAGGTGAGCTTTTTGCCGAGTTCCACGCCTGGCTGATCAAAAGGATTTATTTTTAAAAGATAGCCCATAAATGCAGTTGCAGCTTCAAAGAACATAAACAAGCCGCCTAAAACCTCTTCATTGACTTTATCGAGTTCTATATGGATTGTAGGCCGCTCGTTTTTTATCAATGCAGCACGTGTTGCAGTTGCCTCTGCCGTGATAAGTTCCGACATTTTTTTCTTTTCAAGATAACGCAGCTCATCGATGCCAATGCCAGGGATGCTGATGTCGCTGCGGTATTTTTTTACTGTAATGATGTTTATGATTTTATC
>JAGVNP010000158.1 GCA_020053185.1 Deltaproteobacteria bacterium
CATCTTAAGAGGTCTGGAACAAGAGAGGATTTTCAAGTAGGTTTTATGTCGGAAAAGCAAAGCATTCTTGTAGTCGATGATAAGGAATTTTCCCGGTATTCTTTGGTAAAAGTCTTAGAATCCAGAGGGTATGAAGTCTTGGGTGTCGAATCAGGTTCTGAAGCTATAAGAATCTTTTCAGAAAAAACATTCGACCTTGTGCTTACCAATCTGATGATGAACGGCACAGGAGGGCTTGAGGTTGCAGGCCATATAAAAGCGCTTTCCCCTAATACGATGATAATAATCATGACAGAATATGCATCGATCAAGACAGCCATTTCAGCACTCAGACTGGGCGTGTATGATTATGTGCTCAAGCCGTTTGACGAGGGAGAACTCATTATCAGGATAGGAAGAGCATTCGAGATGAAGCGCTGCATCGAGGAGCAGGAGCATTTTCAGGAGGTTTTAACTATTGCAAAGACAACGGTTAGCCTTGCTGATCAGATCAATACCCCTTTAAATGTGCTGCTTTCAAACATAGAGATGCTTCAGCATTTCGGGGAGTCTGATTTACCTAAGAGAAAAAAAGCTCTTCATATAATGGAAAATCAAATATTCAAGATAGAAGGTGTCTTAGAAAGGCTCACCAAATTCAGCGCTATCGAGACGCGAAAAACATCGCCTGGATATGAAATGCTTGGACTCACACGAAAAAGATCAAATGTCTAAGACAAAGAAAATTCTCATTGTGGATGACGATCAGGATCTTCTTGATGCTATTGCAAACCTCCTTGAAATACACGGGTATCAGGTGTATGTAACGACTAAGGGGAGTGAAGTAATTGATATGATGGTGAAAAATGAGGTGGATGCAGTAGTTACAGATGTATGCATGGACGGCTTAGACGGCTTTCATCTCGTGGCAGAAATAAAGAAGCAGTTTTCAGGGATGCCGGTGATTCTTATGAGCGGGGTGAATGTGGACGAAGCAAGAAGACTTGCCTGCTCTTATGGTGCCGACGGATTTATCGCAAAGCCTTTTCGTATCAAAGAGCTGATAGATACTATCAATATGTTTTCTTAAGAAGGGAGAGGGGGAGTTATGCCAAAGGGACCTAAGAATGTTTTATGCTACATCGATTACAACACACACAGCAAAGATGTACTGGAGTATGCACATACGCTTTCCAAGGCTTCCGATGCAGAACTCTATATACTCCATACAGTATCCGACATCTACAGCATTACGGGATTTTATATACCCCATGCAAATATCGGAAAACTTGAAGACGAAATGCTGCAGTCAGCAAAAGACAAGATGTATTCAATCGCCTCTCATGTAATTGGAGATACCAAGCCAGGAAACCGCATTGTAAAAAGAGGGCAGGCAGTAACGGTAATTGATGAGGTGGTAAAGGATAAAAAGATAGATCTGCTGGTCATCGCATATGCAGCCAAAAAAGGCATGTTCGGAACAGAGTTTGTTGACAGGCTCTTAAAACACCCGCCCTGTCCGGTGTTGCTGCTGCCTGTGTGAGAATATTCTAAGAAGCAGGTCTATGAACCTGCTGTTCTACGTTCAATGTTCAACGTTCAAAGTTGATGCCATCTCATCATTTCCAACATAGAACTTTGAACATTGAACAGTCCTCTTGTGCCTTTTGCCCTGTACCCTAAACCTTAAACCTCCCTATGTATGTCAGAAGCCTGGAAGCGATCTTCATTACAAGGGGCTCGTCTTCCTCTGCGCCAGTGCCCGGGATTTTTCCATCCTTGCCATACATCTCTTCTATCATCTTCTGCACATTCTTTTTGACCATGCCCCTAAACGGGATGTTTGCAACCACGCCATAGAGTGCTGCATTTCCCTTTGTAGCAAGTGCAGGATGTGATTTCACATATTCGACTGATTCTTTGAGATCAGCAATATACTTGTCTGCAACCCGCTCATGGAGAGGCGTCACCATTGCGTGGAGTGCCATTGGTTTTTGCACCCTGTCAATATTCCAGCCTTTTGCCTCCATCTGATCGCCAACTGCATAGATGTTCACCTTCTTTGAGCGTGACCCATATGCAAACACGCTCATGTGCGGTGTTCCTACAACCTCAAGCTCAGGGATCGAGCGAATGCCGGCGATCAGCTTTTTTGTGGTGTCCATGGTGATACGTGCTCTCTCAAGATAACCGTCCTGACCAAGCGCATTCATGGCTGCCCATGCAGCTGCAATTGCGCCGCCAGGCCTCGTGCCAAGCAATCCTGATGCAGCATAGATGCCGCCAGGCCATTCTGTATAAACATATATCTGGTATTTCATGTAATCCATATTTCTATAAAGTATGGTTGATGCACCTTTTGCAGCAAACCCGTATTTATGCACATCAGCAGACATGGATGTTACACCTGGCACACGAAAATCAAATTTGGGCACAGGGTATCCGAGCTTTTCCACAAAAGGCAGTAAAAATCCGCCCAAACATGAATCGACATGGAACGGAATATTGTGTTTTAGCGCAATAGCGCCAATGTCTTCAATAGGATCAACAACACCGTGTGGGTAGGTCGGTGCTGAAGCGACAATGAGTATGGTATTTTTATTGATCAGCTTCTCTATTGCACCTGCATCTGCGCGGCGGGTGCTGTCCAAAGGCACATGCCTCATCTTTACGCCAAAATAATGCGCTGCCTTTTCCCATCCAACATGTATGGATTCAGGCGCAATCATCTCAGGTTTTTTTATCCAGATCTTTCTCTTTGCCTTGGCAAAGTCGCGGTAGGTGACCACAGGCAGCAGACAGCTTTCAGTGCCGCCTGATGTCATTGTTCCAACCACATTCTCATTGCCATTAAGCATGTTAGCAGTCATGCGGATCACTTCTGCCTCAAACTGCTTCAGGCTTTTGAATGCAATGGGGTTTAGCGCATTTTCAGAAAAGAATAGGGTGTATGCGTCTTTTAAAAACTGGGTGTATTCTTCGCCCAGATAATACACAAGACTCCATGTTTTTGAGTCCTTGTAGTTCGCATCATCCTTTTTATAACCTCTCATTATTTCAAGGACTTGCTTATACTCTAAACCTTTTTCCGGGATTCTTATATTTTCCATATCGCCTCCGCTATGGTGTTTTTTTGTTATTTTATTACTGCAATCCCGCTAATTCTTTGCCTTCTTTAGTTTTTTATACCGCTCGCTTAACACAGGAAGCAGCAGGGTCTGATTTTCGCATTCATGGCTGCTGCTTCTGATCTTCAGCGGGTTGTCGATCCA
>JAGVNP010000277.1 GCA_020053185.1 Deltaproteobacteria bacterium
CCCTTCGCTGATAGCCTTTGCCATAAGCTCAGTGCTGTGCCACATGGTTGCATACACAACTACTGCCTTTTTTGTCGGCTTCTGGCTGGCCCATTTTGAATAAAGGCTCAAAATTTTACTGATATCTTTCCTCCAGATCGGTCCATGATCAGGGGCAACAATCTTGAACCCAAGGTTCAGTCCCCCCACTTTCTCAATGAGTTTTAATATGATCGGTGAGTAGGGAAGCAGTATATTTGCATAATAGGTAGCTGCCTCGTATTCAAGAATGGAGGGATCTATTTCATCGTCAAAACGCTCGCTTGATGCGAGATGCATGCCGAATGCATCCTGAGAAAACAACACCTTTTCTTCATTCACGTAAGTAAACATGCTGTCAGGCCAGTGGAGCATCCGCGTTTCAAAGAATGAGATGTTTATATTCCCAAGGCTTAATTTTTCACCGTCTTTTACAGGGATGATTTCTTTAGAAAAATGAAAGTGCTCTTCAAGAGTCTTTGCACCCATGATTGATGCAAAAACCTTTTCCGGCTTTATATAATCGATCACTTCAGCAAGGCTTCCCGAATGATCCATTTCCGAGTGATTTGAGATTATGTAGTCGATCTTTTTAGGATCTACAATCGATGCAATTCTGGAGAGCAACTCTTCTCTAAACGGTGCCTTTACTGTATCGAAAAGAGTGATCTTGTCTGCGAGAACGAGATAGGCATTGTACGTGCTCCCACGCTTGGTTGTATACCCGTGGAAATCACGGATATTCCAGTCTATTGCACCTACCCAGTACACCTTATCAGTTATCTTAACTGCCTTATAAAAATCTTTCATATATTGATTCCCCTGTTTTTATGAAGGCTGCGTAAGACTTGCAAGAACCCTGTTTAGCGACACCACATGATACATCTCTTCTTGAATGATCTTTTCCACCTTGTCCTGTCCAAACGAGATTGGAACCATCTCTTTTATCCCTATGTAAAAAACAATGGAATCTTTTTCCAGTTTTATTGCGTGCTTTATAATATCTGCCATTGTTTCTTCGCCGGTGAGCTGTTTTTCAGAGTCAAAAACTTTGCCGTCTGCAATGGCATGCAGATACGAGGCAGTAAGACCTTCAGGATCAAACCCTTCAAGGTCGGGCCTCTGATCCATAAAATCCTTTCTTATGGCAATAAATACTTTTTCATGCTCCTCTTCCATCTCGGCCAAAGCAATCAGCAATCTTCTCCGCGACTGATCCTTGCATGACACTGCTGCTGCCCTGTAGAATCTGGCACCTTGCCGCTCCATCGCTTCTGCCATTGCGAATATCTCATCTACATTAAATGTTCCGCCCATCTCAAACATCCTTTCTTTATTCTTACTTTTAACCCTTCACTGTTGCACAAGGCTTATCCTGGAGCGGATGGGTTCTTAGTAAATATGAAAACATATAGGGATATGCATCCTGAAGATGTCTGCAGTAATGCATCCATTCAACGATCAGATGCGAGTACACCCGCCTGATATCATTTGCAATATGTGCAAAATCTGCCTGAGGAAGATCTGTTAGCGACTCCCTTGCCCCAAGCTCGTCTACAAGATGAAGGGTTGACCAGAGCAGTTCGGTGAAACTCTCGTGCTCCAGAAGATTCGGATTTGCAAGAAGCATGACAAGCAGATCTCTGTTTACTGCAAGCCTCTGCCTAATCTGATCCAGATCCAATGTGTTCTGGCTAATCCTGAAATCGAATTGCCAGGCAAAGTTTACTGCTTTCTTGTAATCCTTTTCAGTCCAATTGTCTTGGGGCGAAAGCTGGCATTTTACTTCATCCATATTTTCTACGTGCTTGATAATATCACCAAGAAGACCCGTACCCAACTCGGTAAAGAAAGTGCCAATCACCATATTGAGCTTTTGCAGCATCAGACTTTTCTCATGATTGGCAAGCACTCTCTCGACAATAAGGACAACAAGCAGCACTTCAATAGGAAGGAACGCAAGATCGCTCACCAAAAACATAGCGATATGGTGAGGGTCTCTGAAGATCAGATAGTGGAGCGTATATAGAAGAATCGAAATAACCACTAACCCTGCAGCACCCAGAATCAAATATCTATGACGCTTCATCTAATTCCTTTCTTCTGTCTTAAGCTTTTGCGTTTGCAGCAGCAGGAGGCGTAAAAACCCTCTGTCCGAGTTCCTGATCGATCAGAAATAAACTGCTGCTTTCCTTGCCTATAAGCTTCAGTTTCTGGAGTATTCCATCTGCAGAAGACTCCTCCTCTATCTGCTCGTTCACAAACCACTGGAGAAAGACATTTGTCGCATGATCTCCTTCTTCCAAAGCCAGGTTAACCAGATCGCTGATTAGTGAAGTAACTTTCTGTTCATGCGAGTAGGTATGTTCAAACACTGCCATCGGCGATTCCCATGTCTTCGGCGGTCCGGTTATTGTTTCAAGCTCGACCGCTCCACCCCGGCTCAGCAGATAAGTATAGAACTTGTCTGCATGGGTCATCTCTTCTAAAGCCTGCACCCTCATCCAATTTGAAAATCCCGGCAGATTGATGGATTTAAAATACGCTGACATTGAGAAATAGAGGTAGGCAGAGTACAGCTCTGCATTGAGTTGCTTATTCAGAGCCTGACTCATCTTTTCTTTGATCATTACATCTCCTTTTTCCACAATCCGTGCAGATTGCAATACTCACGTGCAATTACCTTATCAGACTTGATCTCAAAAAATGCCTCGGGTTTGTCGCCCGGCTTAAGAAACTTCCGAAAGGCTGCTCCGTCAGCGATCAGCTCAATCCATTCAATATAGTGCTTTTCTTCCATTGGATGAGCCACACTGCCTACAGATACCTTTATTCCGCCAGCAGTTTTTTCTATTACCGGAACATGTTTTTCAAGAGAAGCATCAGTGGTGTTTTCCTTGAAGAGCTTCATGGGCTGGCCGCAGCATACAAGCTCTCCTTTGCCCTCATGAATTACTTCCACCATGTTCCCGCATACCTCGCATTTGTAGATTTCTAATTTATTTGTCATGAGACCCTCCTTAAATGTTTATGGTAATTTTTTTGCATAACCAACCTAGAATTTCTTAAACTTGTCATTAGGCGCACCGCAAACAGGACATTTCTCAGGCGGCTGGCCGATATGGGTAAATCCGCATACAGGACAGGCATATATTTCTGCAGCATCAATATCCTTGCCCTTGTCTATCTCAATCTTTGAATTTTTGTAGAGTTCAGCATGGATCTTCTCTGCTTCAAACGCAAAGCGTATTGCGGTCTGCGCGCCTTTTTCTGATTGGAGCTTTGCAACTGCATCATATGCAGGATACATCTCATCGACTTCAAAGGTTTCTCCTTCGATACAGGATTCGATATTGTCTTTTGTTGCCTTTAAAACCCCCAGATTTCTCGCATGATTAATGGCATGCACCTGCTCTGCATACGCAATAGCTTTAAAGAGCCTGCTCATGTTCGAAAATCCTTCCCTTTCAGATACCTCACTGAAACCAAGATATTTCATGTGAGCCATGGACTCTCCGGCAAACGCTTCCTGTAGAGCTTTTTCGGTCATTTTCCTCATTTTCTTTACCTCCTTGTCTTGGATTTATTTTTATCTTTCGATATGTCGTCTTTTTCCTGATGCTTCTGCTCTTTAACCTTACATTCAGGGCAAATTCCGTAAAATTCTATTTTATGCCCGAGGACTGTATATTCGCTTGTCCTAAAAACTATATCTTCAAGAACGGAAGTCGTATCGATCGGAAGATCATCTACACGGGAACAATGGATACAGCGGATATGATGATGATCTTTTGCATTTGCATCGAATCGTCTTTGATGTCCGCTAACATCAAGCCTTTGTATCTCATTAGACTCGGATAAGAGTTCCAGATTTCTATATACTGTTCCCAGGCTGATTTTGGGAAGCCTCTTGTTAACCATCTTATGTAGATCATAGGCTGTGGGATGAGATGTTACCTTTGCGAGTTCCTCTAAAATTACTTGCCGCTGATACGTCATTCTGGTCTTTGTTTTCGAGTCCAAAATTTAACTCCTTATTAGTAATGATTACTATTACTAATAATAAAAAGCTTTATTGTCAAGGGGTATTTTTTAGGGACAAGTCACAAAGGCACATAGCGAAAAAGGCACAAAGTATCTTAGCGGCATTCTGTTTTCTTTGTGCCTCAGTGCCTTTGGATCTTTGTGCCTCAATCACACTCTTGAATATATACCCATGCCTTTACTCACCATAACAACTAGTATATACGTAATTTACACATGAAAAAAATCTTACTCATTATCTTCTTACTTATGAGTGGCTGCGCAACAATCCCTGCCCCACCCAATCAGGCATATCCTTTTCGGGCAGGATATCTGCTTAATGGGGCAGTAAAGGGCAATGATATCTCTTTTGACGGTGCCCTTCTCATTGATTCCTCATCTTCAGGCATGATAGAAATCTATGGCCCAACCGGTATTACTCTCTATGCGTTGAGCATTCGCGAAGACTCGATCGATCTCCTCGATACATGGGGAAGATCCATAAAAACTATGAACCTTCCATGCGACGATGCGCTCAGTCTTATTGCAGGACTACCCCCAAAAAATGCCTACCTTTATAAAAAGACATATAAAGATACTATAAAGATCAGATACCTCTGGGGGTATGTTATTCTGGATAAAAATATGCGTCCCAAAACCCTGCATATGAAGCTCGAAAAAAATCCAGTGGATATCGATTTTCTTCCTACTGAAAAAGGAGTGACATTGATAGTTACCTATGGACATGATAAGCTTTCTATTGATCTGTCCATAAAAGAAGGGGGCCGTTGGGCATGAACAGGCTTTCCATGAAAACAGGTCGAAAAGGAAATATCATATGATTACATTGAAATGCCCCGAGTGCGGGGAAAAAGTACTTTGGGACGATTTTCAGCCCGCCATCCTACAATGCCCCATATGCAAAAAACAATTCAGTGTGCATCAGGGACTTAAGGACAATATCCGCCGCAGGGAAGAAGGCGAGCAAAAGCTTTCATACCGCTGTCCTTTCTGCAGAGGATTCATTTCAAAAAGATGGTTCACCCTATGTCCCAAGTGCGGCAAGTATGTCTTTGGCAAGCACTGCATTCATCCGCGATGGTTCTGGATATCTGCTTTCATTACGGCATACCTGCTTTTCACGCTCTATTATGTTGTCGTCATCAAATAATGCGCAAAAAACCAGACACAATTATCGCTAGCTAAGCCTGATGGTTTCGCAAAAAGTCGTCATTCACTTCTTTTTTTGTCTTTCGCATTTTATTTTTTGTCATTCCCGCGGAGGCGGGAACCCAGAGAGACGACAATTAGTGAAAAACACTGGATTCCCATTTGCATGGGAATGACATGAAGGTGGCTTTGCCGACTTTTTACGATAGCGTCAAACTTGACATATCCATAAATGACCCTATAAGTATAATATAAGATTATACATTTTATAACTAAACTAAGAATATGTTCGATCTAAGGTTCTAACAGATGATGCGTTTTTTATTTGGACTGAACGAAGAAGGAAGGGCTGGCGCGTATTATCCTGCCCTTGACGTCGTTGAAAACGAGGGAAACCTCTGCATAGAGATGGAAATACCCGGGGTAAACCCGGACAACGTGGATATTGCGGTTTTGGGAAGAACTCTTACCATATCAGGAAGAAAAGAAGACTTGCCGGGAAACAAAGGATTGAAATATTTAAGAATGGAGCGAAGTTTTGGGAATTTCAGAAGAAACCTGGAGATACCGGAGCGATTCGATCTGGAAAAGATTAATGCAAAATTCAAGGATGGGGTCCTTATAATCAAGATCAAGCGCGCAGAGGTAAAACCTGACATCATTAAACGGATAAATATAGAATAGGAGCACATAATGGAAACTAACGGACAGCAGAAGATAGATATCCCCAGCAATGTCCCATTATTGCCGGTTCGGGATGTGGTGATATATCCATATATGATACTTCCCCTCTTTGTAGGCAGGGGCATATCGATAAAGGCCGTTGACGAGGCACTTAACAAGGACAGGTTTATTTTCCTTGTCACGCAAAAGGATTCGACCATTGAGGAACCGGAAGAGAGCCAGCTCTACAAGGTCGGCACAGTTGCCATGATCATAAGAATGCTGAAACTCCCGGATGGCAGGGTAAAAATCCTGGTTCAGGGTATCTCAAAGGCAAGTATAAAAACCTTCAATAAAGAAAAAGACGGCTTCTATACCGTTGACATAGATAAGATCGTAGAACCTGACATCAAAGAGGTCACCGTTGAAGTAGAAGCCCTTATGCGCACTGTGAAAGAACAGTCAGAGCGGATTCTACAGCTCAGGGGAATCGTGTCTCCTGATGCATTCTCTATACTGGAAGCAATCGATGATCCTGGCAGGCTTGCAGACCTGGTGGCATCCAACCTTAGACTGAAAGTTGAGGATGCACAAAAAATTTTAGAGATTGTCGATCCAGTAGAAAGACTGAAGCATGTAAACACCTTCCTGGCGCGTGAGATGGAGTTGTCCGAAGTGCAGGCAAAGATCCAGAACCAGGCAAAAGAAGAGATGGGAAAAACGCAGAGAGAATACTTCCTGCGGGAACAGCTTCGCGCAATACAGCAGGAGCTTGGAGAGACTGACGAAAAAGCAAAAGAGATCTCCGAATATGAAGAAAAAATCACAAAAGCAGGGATGCCTGAAGAGGTGAAAAAAGAAGCAGATAAACAGCTTGACCGCCTCAAGATGATGCATCCTGATTCTGCAGAAGCCAACGTAGTGAGAACTTACCTTGACTGGATGGTGGAGCTTCCATGGGGCCTTTCCACTGAAGACAACCTCAACATTAAAGCTGCAGGAAAAGTCCTGGAAGAAGACCACTATGGACTTGAAAAGGTAAAACAGAGAATCTTAGAATATCTCGCAGTACGAAAACTTAACCCTAACAAAAAAGGCGCAATCCTTTGTTTTGTCGGCCCTCCTGGCGTAGGAAAAACCTCGCTTGGTAGGTCTATTGCAAGGGCGCTTGGCAGAAAATTCTACAGGCTCTCTTTGGGTGGTGTACGGGATGAGGCTGAGATCAGGGGACATAGGCGTACCTATATCGGCGCATTGCCCGGCAGGGTTATACAGGGAATAAAACAGGCCGGGTCGAATAATCCAATATTCATGATCGATGAGGTTGATAAGATCGGACAGGATTTCAGGGGAGACCCGTCTTCGGCCCTGCTCGAAGTACTTGACCCTGAACAAAACTTCTCTTTCCAGGATCATTATTTGAATGTGCCTTTTGATCTGTCAAAAGTAATGTTTATCACTACTGCAAACCTGATCGATCCAATCCCTTCTCCGTTGAGAGATCGCATGGAGATCATCGAGCTGCCCGGCTATACTGATCAGGAAAAACTGCAGATCGCAAAGCGCTACCTGGTTCCAAGACAACTCAAAGAAAATGGCGTTACGGAAAAAGATCTCCTTATATCTGATGAAGCCATACTCGATGTGATCAATCATTATACGAAAGAAGCAGGAGTAAGAAATATGGAGCGCGAGATCGGGTCCATATGCAGAAAAGTGGCGCGGGATATTGCAGAAAAAAACAGCAAAAGAACAAAGACCTCTCATGTCAGCGCAAAAGGCGTCTCCAAATATCTTGGTGTTCCCAAATTCTTGCCTGAAATGGAGAGAAAGGAACACGAGGTTGGGGTTTCTACCGGCCTTGCATGGACACAGTACGGAGGAGAAATCCTTTATATTGAGGCATCACTGCTTCCCGCTGGGGATGGAAAGGGTGGCGGAGTGATGCTTACCGGCCAGCTCGGTGACGTTATGAAGGAATCTGCCCAGGCAGGCATTACATATATCCGCTCAAGGGCCGAACAGCTTGGTATATCTCCTACATTCAACAAGGAAAAAGATGTACATATCCACGTTCCTGCAGGTGCCATACCCAAGGACGGGCCTTCTGCCGGCATCACAATGGCTGTTGCAGTGATCTCTGTTCTCACAGGCAAGGCAGTGCGAAAAGATGTTGCAATGACCGGCGAAATTACCTTGCGGGGTAAGGTCTTGCCTATCGGCGGACTTAAGGAAAAATCTCTCGCAGCGCATAGAAACAAGATCTACGATGTCATCATCCCATGGGGAAACGAAAAGGATCTCGAGGATATTCCGCCTCTGGTGCGGAAACGTGTAAAATTCCATCCGGTAAAGACCATGGATGAGGTGCTTGAACTGGTGTTTGTAAAAAAGTAGATCTCCGGGGGATTACATCCTCCGGATCACTCCTTTAAAAATCTTTGCAATCAAAGGCCCTGAGACTTTTGCCATTGCGATCACTTTTTCCAGCGGCGCAGGCTGATAATTGTCAGGATCATTATTGTTGGTGATCGCAGATATTGCCAAAACATTCATTCCGCAGTGAACAGCCTGGATCACCTCCATCACAGTGGACATACCAACTGCATCTGCACCAAGAGTTCTTAACATGCGCGTCTCTGCAGCAGTTTCCATAGACGGCCCTGTCACCTGAATATAAACGCCTTTTTTCAAATCTATGCCTTCTTCTTTTGCCACCTTCATTGCCTTGTCCATCAGAACGGGACTATACGGCATTGTCATATCAGGAAAACGCGGGCCAAAACTTTCATTGTTTGGCCCTACAAGTGGGTTTTGGCCTGTAAAATTTATGTGATCAGTAATAAGCATAACGCAGCCTGGCTTGAGATCAGGACTGAGCCCTCCTGCAGCATTTGAGATAAAAAGATTCTTTATACCCATGAGCTTAAACACCCCGATAGGAAAAGTGATTTCCTTTGGCGTGTATCCTTCGTAGAGATGAAACCTTCCGCTCATAACAACCACAGTCTTATCACCCAGCTTGCCGAAAATAAGCTTTCCCTGATGGCTTTCAACTGATGATGTGGGGAATCCGGGAATATCTTTATACAAAATGCTTTTTTCTATACTGATGTCCTGCTCTATAACACCAAGGCCTGTGCCGAGAATAATCGCAGTATCGGTTTTTGCAATTTTGGAAAGTATTTGTGCTGCTTTCTTTTCTTGATCCAGGCTATGCAATCTTAATTGCCTCATCAATAAGCATTATAGGGATATCGTCTTCTATGGGATATTTGAGCTTGCATGCATTGCATATGAGCCCTGAATTATCTTTTTCAAACACGAGTTCCCCTTTGCACTTGGGACAAACTAAAATATCCAGCAGTTCTTTATCTATAGGCATATCTTCTCCTTAACGCATAACATGCATGGCAGACTTTTTCTTGTCAAGCTCAGAGTGAGCCCTCGCCCCTTGGGGGAGAGGGAAGGGAATCAGTTTGGGGTAACAGGGGACACATCCCATTCCCTTATGAGATATTATCGTTGTAAGGAAAAATATGTCGTGTTATTTTAATATCCAAAGCATCGAGTCCTTATCTTCTTTGTTAAACGACAAAAATAAGAAAATGATCTGCACTCTTGTTGAAAAGGAGATCCCAAATGGAAAAGATAAGTATCGATTTAAAGAAGGAACAGCAATCTTCATTGGCCAGGCCGCGGTACAAGTATTCATTGGCGGCGCGTTTCTTTTTTCTATCCATGGATCTGGTTACCGGTAGGAAAGTGACACTTGGCAAAGCAAAACTGCTTGAGACCCTGGCCTGCATCCCTTATCGGGCGTGGGAGAACCGGCAGTATGCGCGGATGACACAGCATTATCAAAAGCAGGAACTTGTACAGCAGGCCTGCAAAATTAAGACATGGGGACGGGAAGCTCAAGATAACGAATATTGGCACTTGCTCGTTCTCAATGAAAAGATGATACAGGATGGCGTCAAAAATCCGTGGTATTTGTTCCCACCAATTCCCCTCATGATGGCCAGCACCTATGCCCTACTGACATGGGTGATGGCGATACTCAATATCCAGCGGGCTTTTCTATTTAATGCCGAGTTCGAGGACCACGCCGAGCATGTCTATGCACAGTTTGTTCAAGAACACCCGGAATGGGAAAACCAGCCTGTGGGCAATGATCTGGTGAAAAAGTACGGAGACTTCAAGACCTGGGCAGACGTATTCAGGCGTATTGGCCTTGATGAACGAAATCACATGAACAGCAGCTTTATCTTTTGCGGTAAGCCAGAGAACGTTGTGAAGTACGAAGGCATGCCAACGACTCATCACGCGGAATACTAGGGGGTCTGGGTCAGACTTTGCTTTTTTGCTAGTTTGCGGTTATTTTTTTCCCAAGGCAATCAGACATTCCCTGACTACTTTGGCAGCAACCACTGCAGAAGCTCCGCTGGGATCGATCTGTGGAGCAAGCTCTACTACATCAAGGCCGATTACATTAAGTTTGGATATCATCAGGACAAGTGCATCATTGAGCTGATTAAAATAAAATCCTCCTGGCTCAGGCGTTCCTGTTCCCGGAAAAACAGACGGGTCCAATATATCGAGGTCACAGGTTACATAGCACGGAGATTTTTTTGCCCATGCGATTATGTCTGCAGGAGTAGCCATTATTTTTTTTGAGAGCGCAAATTCCTCTTTTGTGCCTGACCTGATCCCTATCTGTCTGATGGAATCAATGCCGATGATATCTGCAATGCGTTTTATCACGGTTGAATGCGACAATTTTTGTCCCAGATAATCATCCCTGAGATCAGTATGCGCATCAAGATGAATGATCTTCAGCCCCGGATATAAAGGCACAAGCGCCTTTATCGCACCAAGGGTTACCAGATGCTCTCCGCCCAGCATAAACGGAAGCTTATTTTCAGCAACAATCCTTTCTACAGTAGCCTGTATGATATCAAGTACAGGCTGCGGATCGCCGAACGGAAGCTCGATGTCAGATCTGTCTTCAAACGAAATGTCCTCAAGATCAGCATCCTGATTAGGCGAGTATGTCTCAAGCACCTGAGAAGCTTCTCTGATTGCCTGCGGGCCGAACCTGGCACCTGGCCGGAACGTTGCAGTGCCGTCGAATGGTGCGCCAAAGAGCACGATCTTTCCTGATTGAGATGATGCGAGATAGTTCATTTCAATGCGTCGCGTATGAAATTGGGAAGACAAAAGGCAGCCTTATGTATCTCCGGGTTATAGTACTTGCACTGTTTTGCTACTATCTGGCTGCGCTCAATATTGAAATCTTTGACAGGATCTTTGTCTGATTTCATGCCAAGGGCAAACGACCAGAGTCCTGATGGATAACATGGAATCGGGCACAGATAAAGATAGGCATTTCCGAATGCCGCTTCGATATTTTTCCTGATTCCAACTACCCGCTCAAGCGTCCATGAAGGTGACTCGGTTTGTGCACTCATGACTCCGCCAACCCTCAATGCGTCTTTTACATAGCCGTAAAACTCTGGAGTAAAGAGTCCTACTGCAGGACCTATCGGGTCAGTGGAATCTACACAGATGCAGTCAAATTCGTTCTTGTGCTCTTTGATATATTTGATGCCGTCAGCAACCATAACTTCCACCCGCTTGTCATCTAGACAATTAGACAGATCGGGGAAATATTTTCTTGCCACATCAATGACCATCTTATCGATCTCGCAGAGCACAACCCGTTTTACTCCCTGGTGTTTTAAAACCTCACGAACCGAGCCGCCGTCACCGCCTCCGATAATAAGCACATTTTCCGGATTATCTACGCACACCATAGGCACATGCACAAGCATGTCGTGATAGAAAAACTCATCCTTGTCCGTTACCATGACAAGATCATCGAGGAGCATCACATTTCCAAAGAACGAGTTCTTTACGATTTTTACTTTCTGATATGGACTCTCCCCTTCAAAAAGGACTTCGTCCACCTTGAAACTTAGCGCACCTGCCTGACCTTGAAATTCCTCAATAAACCAATCGCCCTTATTCATATCAGTCCCACAATACTACTGCAGCAAATGCGCACCCGTTCTTTTCAACTTTGTGCTCGATTGCTACACTCTTGATCTCTTTTATTTTTTTACCGCGCATTTTCATTCCCTCTTCTGCCATGCGCCGCACCTGTTTTTCGACTTCTTCCTTTGGGGCATTTGCCGAATATTCCATGATCAGACCTGCATGATTCTCATCTTCAGGCAGAGCAATAGCAACGCCTGCAGAAATGATCTCTCCTTTGGTTGAAGAATTGATCGCTGCATATGCCACCGGAACGAGAGCTCCATGCGGGAGCGCAGCAGGGGCAATCTCCTTTGCATGAGGAGGGCAGATACTGCTCATCTTTAAAAGGTTTGTGTTTCCAATGCCTGCATTCAACAAAGCACCGTCAAAAGCATTTAAATCAGTAAACCCTTCTGATCTTCCTGTTGTTAAAAAATATGTGGTCGGGGTTTTTATGATCATCTCTTCATCTCCGCTGTTTATCGTGCTGCAACTACAGCCATCTCAGGTTTATGTCTCAGCTTCTGTCCAACAACCTTGAGTTGGCCTCTTTTCATCTCTATTGTGGAAAAATGCTCGCTTTTAAGATTTTCTTTCAGGTATTCAAAGGCCTTCCATGGATCTACAGTCTCACCGCAGGTGAATATATCAACCGCAGCATATCCGTACTCAGGCCATGTGTGTATGCTCAAGTGGCTCTCTGCAATTACCACTACCCCGCTTATCCCGTGCGGGTTGAAAGTATGGAAAGCGGAAGATACGATAGTCGCACCTGCTTCCACTGCTGCCTGGTTAAGGTAGGTCTCTATTTTTTCCCTGTCATTGAGAATTTCCGAGTTGCAACCGTAGTATTCTGCCAGGATATGTACCCCTAATGCATTCATACCACACCCCCTTTTCTTAAAAGCTTGGTGGTGCAGAGATCCAAAGGATCTTTGCCACCCTCTTAGATCTGTTTTCCAACCAGTGCTGTTTATTTGCCGTATAGTAAAAGGCATCGCCTTTTGCTGCCTTAAAACTCTCTTTGCCAACATTGACCCATACAGTCCCGGAAAGAACCAGGCCTGACTCATCACCATAGTGGGTACCTTCTCTCTTTGTAGAAGCCCCGGACTTTAAGGTAATGAGCATAATATCCATTTCTCTATCCTGAGCGCCTGCGATAAGAATCTCTTTTGTAATCCCTTCCTCATCCTCCACAACCACCCGTTTCCTGCGGCTGAACACCACATAGTCTTCGTCGTTATCTGCAAAAAATTCAGCCAGAGATGTATCAAGAGCATTCAACATCAGCTCTAATGTTTCCAGCGACGGAGATGTCAGATCCCTTTCAAGAAGAGAGATGAATCCCTTGGTGAGATCAGCCCTGTTCGCAAGATCTTCCTGCGTAAGTTCCTGAGCCAATCTCAGATTCTTTATCTTTTCTCCTACCTTCACTCTCTCACCTCTAGTCACACTAAAGTGTACTATTTTGTTTAGTATATTAAACTAATTTGAGCGCTCTATATGTCAATAATTGCGCATTGTCAATAAAATATTTTCGTTAATAATTTCAGCATGTTAAAGAATAACAGGCCAATCGAAGGTTTATAACACTAAACTATTTTATACCATTTTGAACGCTTCGGCTAAAAGATAAGGCTATTGCTTGTTTTTTGGACATTCTGGATATTATTTTAAAAACTTCACATGCTTTTTTTCGGTCATTGCGAGGAGTGTAAGCTCTAGCCTGTCCTGAACTAAAGTGAAGGATGGCAATCCCAATAACATCATCTGCCCCCTCACCCCGAGGTTGTGTCGTAATTGGTTTTTTCGTCATTCCGGGCAAGCGAAGCGCGACCCGGAGTTATTAATAAGTTCTGGATTCCCGCCTGCGAGACTGTGTCACAATCCCCCTTTTTGTCATTTCGAGCAAAGCGAGAAATCTTGATGATCAATAATATTAACATGTTAAGATTCCTCACATTCGTTCGGAATGACAGTTTCCCCTATTGCGACACAGTCTCTGCGCGGGAATGACAACTTTACGGGGAGAGGATTAAGCTTGCCCTGAGCGAAGTCGAAGGGGTGATGGGTAACCCATGTGACGGTCTGACACAAAGAATCATTCCGGACATAGCGCTGTTCTCTTATTTTCGAATAGTATAGCGCCCGCCTTTTTTATCTATTCTCGCAAACGGGGTATACGGATCGTGCTCAAAAACAACAATCCATTCTCTTTCCAATGCAGCATCCAGCATCTTTTTTTTCGTCTCGATTATCTCAAGTGGAAAAAGATCATATGCCATTATGCAGGGAAGATGCACATGTGCAGCAGTAGGAATAAGATCTCCAGGATAAAAGATCTCTTCATCTATGAGCACACTTACATGACCCCTGGTATGCCCCTGGGTCGGCAGTACCTCAATACCAGAAGCTACACTAAAAGGCGGCTCTATGAGCTTAAAAGACTTTATCGCATCGAGATCGCTTCTGCGATAGCTTCCTTTTATGAGCGGATTACTGTTGTCGTGTGCGTCATCCCATTCTATGCGAGACACAAACACATCGGATGACACGTCCAGATCCGAGATCCCTCCGCAATGATCAAAATGAAGGTGGGTGAACATGAGATAATCCACAAATCCTTTAAGCACTATATTTTCTGTGATCCCGAGTATCTTCTTTTCTTTTTCACTGTACTGTGAGCCGAGTCCTGCATCGATCTGGTACACAGCCCGGTCCTTAAAAATCTTCACCACGTTTGTCGCCATGACAATTCTATTTTTCTCATCTGCAGGAAACCACTCCTGCCACATGGTTTTAGGGATCTTGCCAAACATGGTTCCGCCATCCAGCAGAAAATTGCCGGCATTTATCACTTCGATCAATGTGCCTTTTCTGGTTTTTATCTGGTGTTTCATCTTTCCGGACACTATCATGAGGAATATTGCCTGTAAATATCTTCCCAGAAATATCCGATATATTATGTATGATTATGGGATTCACAAACTTCATAAAAAGAGGTATAAAGAAGAACGAATAATTTATTTAGGGGGGATGTATGATTTCTCAAATACTCATTGGTTTAATAGAAAAAAACGCGGACATTCTCACCAAGCGCTTGATGAAGGACCTCTTGGGCAGGGAAGAGACCAAACACTATCGCAATCTTCCGGAAGAACGCATTTACAACCATGTGTTTGACGTATACAGCAGACTGGATTCATGGCTTAGCGGTGAAAAATCCAAAGCCAACATCAAAAAATTCTATTCTGAACTCGGCAAAAAAAGATACTCAGAAGGCATACCCTTGAGCGAGATGATCATGGCATTCATGCTCATGAAAAGGCATCTATGGCTTTATGTGCTGGAAAACCAGGTGGTTGATTCTGCATACGAACTAAACCGGACACTTGAGTTGAACAACCGCGTAGTTCTTTTCTTTGATAGAATCATCTATTTTGCCACCATAGGATACGAAGAAGAAATAGCAAAACCTCAGGCAGGCGGAATCCTGTCAAAGATCAAACCGGGCAAGAAATAGATCAACTTAATACGGTCAGTGTAAAGCGAAGGGTCTCAATTGAGATTCTTCGCTTTTGTTTGTAATAGAAAATATATACCTTTCATACTTACCACGTTGTCATTCCGAACGAATGTGAGGAATCTGACACGAAGTGTCATTCTGAGCCCAGAGGGCGAAGAATCTTATCAAGATCCTTCGGGCATTGCCCTCAGGATGACTGTTTCACAGTGAGATTGCTTCACGGAGTTTACACTGAGTGCAACGAACGTGTTCGCAATGACAATGCGGGCATTAGTCTTCCAGCTGAAACCCTACATCTATCTTGAACACACGCTTTGCAGGCAGCTCCAAAATCTTTATACCGAGTTTACCTTCTATCTCCCTGATGATATCTGCACAACGCTTCTTGCTCGGCGCAATAAGGGTAAACCAGCAGTTCGGTGAACCTGATCTCACATAATTGTGCGTGACTTCATTATATGCATTCACAACAGAAGCAAATGCATCGATCTTATCGTCCGCTACTTCAGCCGCACACAAGGTAGCATGCCAGCCGATGGCCTTTGAATCGATGGTTGCGCCGATCCTGCGTATAATGCCTTCCTTCTTCAGCCTGGATATCCGTTGCAAAACCTCATCTTCTGTGATGCCCAACTCCAGAGCGATGCGCTCAAAAGGCTTTTGCTCAATGGGAAACTCTTTATTTATGATGCTAAGCAGCTCTTTATCTTTTTTGTCCATGATAATACCAGCAAGCAGGATCGAATTTCAATCCGTCTCCATACACCTCATATGCCCGCGCCCTGCATCCGCCGCACACATTAGTATATTCGCAACTCTTGCACGGCCCCTGCAATTGTTTGGTGTCCCTCAATGACCTCAAGACAGGCGACTCTTCCCATATTTCCTTGAATGCTTTCTCCCTGATATTACCGAGACTGACCTGGAAAAATCCGCATGGCTGAACCTCGCCCAGAGACGATATAAACGCAAAACCGGTTCCTGCAAGGCATCCTTTTGTCTTTACATCTCCACCTTTTTCAGCAAGAAGCCTGTAAAACTGCGGAGCGCATGTTGCCTTGCATTCTATCCTGGCCTCTTTATACACAAGATAAAATTCCTCCAGCATGTCCCGGTACTCCTGAACTGTTGCTGCCTCAAGCTGAGCACCCCGCCCAGTGGGCACCAGGAAAAACACATGCCATGCAATTGCACCGAGGTCCCGGATCATTGCAGGAAAATCTTTCATCTGGTCCACATTCATCGCTGCAACAGTCGTATTAATCTGAACAGGCACTCCAGAATCAATAAGCGTCCTGATCCCCTCTGTTGCAAGATCAAATGCGCCTTTTAATCCCCTGAACTCATCATGAACTTCGCTTGTTGTTCCGTCCAGACTTACTGACACCCTGACAATGCCGGATTGTTTTATCTTTTCTGCAACCTCTTTTGTGACCAGCGATCCGTTTGTTGCAAGCGTCATTCTGAGTCCGAGCGATGTGCCGTAGCGTGCGAGATCAAACACATCCCGCCTTACAAGCGCTTCGCCGCCGGTAAGGATCACCATCTTAACCCCGAACGATTTCAGCGCATCAAGAAGCCGGAAACCTTCTTCTGTGGTTAGCTCTTTCGGATCTCTTGCGTCTGTTGCAGATGCTCTGCAATGAATACAGCTTAAGTTACACGATTTTGTGACTTCCCATGCAACAATGAACGGCGCCATCTTTACCTAAGCAGCTCTGCCAGCCTCTGTGCAAAATACGTGATGATCATGTCTGCGCCAGCCCTCTTGATCGAGGTCGCACTCTCTAATATCGCCGCATCTTCATCAAGCCAACCCATCTGGCTCGCAGCCTTTATCATGGCATATTCTCCAGACACCTGATACGCAGCAAGCGGCAGATCAAACTCATCTGCAATTACCCTGATCACATCAAGATAAGGCATGGCAGGCTTTACCATGAGCATGTCTGCACCTTCTTCCACATCAAGGCTGGCCTCTCTAAGCGCTTCCCTCACATTTGCAGGGTCCATCTGATAGGCCTTCCTGTTGCCGAATGAAGGCGTAGATCCTGCTGCCTCTCTGAACGGCCCGTAAAAGGCCGAAGCATATTTTACCGCATAGCTCAGGATCGCGGTATTCTCGAAACCACCCTCATCCAGCGCATCGCGTATCACGCCCACCCTGCCATCCATCATATCTGACGGCGCAATGATGTCAGCACCTGCCTTTGCATGCGAAAGCGCTACATTGCTCAGCACTTCCAGCGTATCATCATTGATCACATTGCCTTTTTCATCCAAAATCCCGCAATGGCCGTGATCTGTATATTCGCACAGACACACATCCGTGATCACTGCAAGCTCAGGCGCTGCATCCTTGATCTGCCTGATTGCCTGCTGCACCACACCATCCTTGTGATGCGCCTGCGTGCCAACGCTGTCCTTCTTCCTGGGTATGCCGAAAAGCAGAACAGCAGGGATGCCCAGAGACGCAATGTGCTTTGCAACCTTGGGAAGCATGTCAGGAGAATACCTGAACTGATCAGGCATGGAGCTGATCGGCTCCTTGAGCGCATCAGCCTCCTTCACAAACAAGGGATAGATCAGATCATCAACCCGAACATGGGTCTCCCTCACCATTCTGCGTATTGTTTCTGTCTGCCTGAGCCGCCTCGGCCTGTTTTCTGGAAACATACCCCACCTCTCTTTAAAGATCTTATAGTGAGTATTTATCACCACAGATATCAGCATATGTCAAAACATAATAGAATCCACCTTTCCTGGCCCTTGAAAATAATAACTCCTCTCCCTTAATGGGAGAGGCAGGCCTGCCCTGGAGCGAGGCACAAAACTACAAGCATGGATTGTGAATCCTCTATAAAGCTGAGTATCATATGCTCAAATTCCGATGC
>JAGVNP010000045.1 GCA_020053185.1 Deltaproteobacteria bacterium
CTTCCTTTATGGAAAGAGCGGCACCGCCCCGCGCATCGCCATCGAGTTTGGTCAGAATAAAGCCTGACATATCGAGCCTTCGGTCAAACTCATGAGCTACATTCACCGATTCCTGACCGATCATGGCATCCACCACGAGCAGGATATTTTCCGGCCTGGTTAAGGTCTTGATCTCCTCAAGCTCCTGCATAAGAGGCTCATCAATGATGCTTCGGCCTGCAGTATCAAAGATCACCACGTCCCGACCCTTGAACTGGGCAGCATCAAGTGCGTCTTTACAGATCTGAGGAGGGGTCTTGCCCGGCGCGTGAAAGACCGGCAGGTTCAGGCGCTCGCCAAGAACCTTTAACTGCTCGATAGCTGCAGGCCTGTATATATCTGCAGCAACCAGCATGGGCTTTTTGCCTAACTTTTCCAGATGCCGCGCGAGTTTTGCCGCAGTAGTGGTTTTTCCACTTCCCTGAAGCCCAACCATCATGACTGCAGAAGCCGGCCTATTGCCAAAGGAAAGTGATGAATCCGAAGGACCCATAAGAGCAACCAGCTCATCATAGCATATCTTGATAAAATGCTGCTCAGGCGTGACCTTTAACTTTTTACCTCCATGCGAAATTTTGGTCTGAACTATCTCGCCAAGGGCTTTTTCCTTTACCCGATCGAGAAATGACTTTGTCACATGAAATTCTACATCTGCACTGAGCAGAGAGACCCTAATCTCTTTCAGAACATCGTCAACAAGGGACTCGGTAATAATGACCTTACCCTGAAGAAGATTCTGGGCCTTTTTAAATCCATCAGATAGTATTTCTAACATTGCCTTAAGCTCCTTAACCTTTTAAAAGGTTTTCCATGCTATCTAATATTCACGCAATATGTCAATAAACTTAAACAAAATGATCATTATTGCCTTACCAACTTGACACCTTGATATTGCTTACATTAAAGCCCTTATTGTGGTAAATAAGATTGTATCTTAGCCTTAGACCAAGAGTCTTAAAACGGGATATAAAATGGAAAAAATAAAGATAAAAAATCTCACCATAGGTGACGGGAGCCTGACGCTGATTGCAGGGCCTTGCGTGATAGAGTCTAAAGACCATGCCATGTTTATGGCAAAAGAACTAAAAGCACTCACTTCCAAGCTAAAGATACCTTTCATATTCAAGGCATCTTTTGACAAGGCAAACCGGTCATCCATCGATGCATACCGCGGGCCTGGATTGGATAAGGGGCTTAAAATCCTATCCGAGATAAAGAAAACTCTTAATCTCCCGATTATCTCAGACATTCATTCACCTGATCAGGCAGAGCTGGTATCAAGCGTGCTTGATATCTTACAGATCCCGGCGTTCCTGTGCAGGCAGACCGATCTGCTCGTTGCAGCAGGAAAAACAGGCCTGCCCATAAACATAAAAAAAGGCCAGTTCCTGGCGCCTTTAGACATGAAGAATGTAGTGAAAAAGGTTGAGAGCACAGGAAATAAAAAGATACTACTTACAGAAAGAGGCTCTTCATTCGGCTACAACAATCTTGTCTGCGACCTCAGATCTCTGGGGATCATGAGATCTCTGGGAAAACCAATAGTGTTTGACGTAACCCACAGCCTCCAGCTTCCGGGCGGAATGGGAGACAAGTCCGGCGGGAACAGCGAATTCATTGCACCAATGGCGCGGGCAGGTGTGGCATTCGGCATAGATGCTTTGTTTATGGAAACGCATGATCACCCCGATAAAGCTTTAAGCGATGGCGCAAATTCCATAAAATTATCCGAGCTTGAACCATTGTTGAAGCAGATAATGAAAATAAAAAAGGCAATCGCATGAAACAGATAAAAGCACTTGTTTTGGATGTAGACGGAGTGCTCACAGATTCCAGCATCTACTTCACTGATAGTGGCGAAGAGATAAAGGCATTCAACTCAAAAGACGGGCATGGAATAAGAATGCTCATGCGGGCAGGCTTGCAGGTAGGCATTATAACGGGCAGAAAATCAAAGGCACTTCAGTTCAGGACGGAGGAACTGGGAATAGAACACGTAATCGAAGATGCCAAAGACAAGAAAAAAGCTCTTGAATCCCTAAGCGCAAAGCTCGGCATAGATCCTTCAGAGATTGCATACATGGGGGATGATGTGGTCGATCTTCCTGCAATGGCAATGTGTGGGCTAACCTTTGCCCCATCAGATGCAGTAGACCTTGTAAAAGAAAAAGCCGATTTCGTCACAAAAAATCCAGGCGGCAAAGGTGCGGTAAGAGAGGTGGTAGAGATCATCTTAAAATCCCAGAACCTCTATGATAAAATAATGGAACGCTATGTGGTATAAACTGCTGTTTGCTCTCTTTCTAGCCGTCATTGGCATAACTTTCTTTCTGTCTCAAGGATGGGACCCTGTCGTGGACAAAAAAAAGGCAACCAGCCAGACAACAGTACGTGCTCTGCAAAACGTGTGCATGCTAGAAAAAGATCTTGAAAAAAACACTCTGGTAAGAGCCTGTACAGAGTCTGTCATACAGTATTCAAACAACACAATAATCTTTAACAAGTTTGATCTCTTCACAGACAAAGGCGACCATCTTAAGGGCGAAAAAGGCCAATACAACATAAACCGCTCTATCCTGAATGTTATGGGCCCTGTTATTATCGAAACAAAAGACGGGGACAAGGCATATGCGGATGGACTTACCCTGGATAGAAAATCCAACACGATGAAAACGAATTCTCCTGTAAGGATCGAGGCAAAAAAAATAACCATTGAGGCAAACAAGGCGGAGTTTCTTAACAACCCCCAGACATTGAGTTTTTCAGGCGGTGTGCATGCGAAGATATATAGCGATCATATTGGCAATTAGCATATGTATTTCGCTCCCGGTAATGGCTGCAAGCCTTAAGGAAGAATTTAAGACAACCGATACTGTAGATATAGAAGCTGACAAACTGGATATATACAGGGACAAGCAAGAGGCTGTATTTTACCAGAATGTAAAGGCCAAGAAAGGCGATATGACACTTACGTGTCAAAAGCTTCAGATGATATACAATGCAACCACAGAAAAAGTTGATCAGTTGATTGCGAGCGAAGAAGTCCTTATCACATGGCAAGAAAAACAGGCCACTTGTGATCAAGCCAATTATATCCTTGCTGAAGAAAAAATCTTCCTGACCGGCAATGTGATCATCACAAGGGGGGAAGAAAAAATGTCCGCGCAGGCAGTTACTATTGACATGAAAACAGGGTCTCAGGTAGCAGAGGGCAAAGAAGGCAAAGTGAAGATCAGAATAAAGACAGAACAAGGGATAGATACGCTAAAATGGAATCGCTAGAGCTTAAAACAATCGGGCTGGAAAAAAGTTATGGAAAAGCCCATATCATAAAAGGGATAAGCCTCAAATGTGCCAGAGGTCAAGTAACCGGCCTATTGGGTCCAAATGGCGCTGGAAAAACCACCACTTTTTACATGGTAGTAGGGCTCATCAGGCCGGACAAAGGGCAAGTGCTTATCGGGGACTCTGATATCACAGGCCTTGATCTTTCTGAAAGAGCAGGTAAGGGTATCGGATATCTTCCTCAGGAAGCTTCTGTGTTCAGAGGCTTAAGCGTAGATGAAAATATCAGGGTGCCTCTGGAGGCAAAAGGCTTGAAAGGCGATGCACTTCAGGAAGAACTGGATGATCTGATTTCCGGATTTGGGCTGGAAAAAGTAAGAAGGAACAAAGCCATCTCGCTATCCGGCGGAGAGAGACGAAAACTCGAGATCGCCAGGGCATTAGCTCTCAATCCTTTATTTATCCTCCTTGATGAACCCTTTGCAGGAATAGATCCTATAACGGTCAAAGACATCCAATCCATGATCATAGAGCTAAAAAATAAAGGGATAGGAATAATCATTACTGATCACAATGTAAGAGAAACTCTCAAAATTTGCGATAAGGCATACATTATCTATCAGGGCCTCATCATAGAAGAAGGGACCCCTGAATTTATAATACAAAACGAACAGGTACAAAAAATATATGTGGGTAAAGATTTTAGCTTAAGCTGAGGTAAAGAAAAATGGCGCTCGAGCTCAGACAACATCTCAAACTCTCTCAGCAACTGGCACTGACGCCACAACTCCAGCAGGCTATAAAGCTTTTACAGCTCTCCAGACTTGATCTTAAAGAATATATCGAGCAAGAACTCCAGTCAAACCCACTTCTTGAGATAGATGCTGAAATCAAGCCTGTTGATGAAAACAAAAATCTCCCCGAAGATCAGGTGGTGAACAATTCAATCGAAAAAGAGGAGTGGGATGCATACCTCGATACACACGGACAAGACATCATTCCCCGCTATGATGATGAAGATAACCCATCGCTTGAATCCACAATGACAGAAAAAGAAGGCCTTATAGATCATCTGTTATGGCAACTCAGATTGAATCACTTTACAGAAAAAGAGCGTGAAATAGGTGTATTCATTATCGAGGATCTCGACACAAACGGATATCTGGCAACAGATCTGAAAACCATATGTGAGGCAGCAGGCGCATCAGAAGAAGAAATTGTCTCTGTGCTGAAAAGAATCCAGACATTTGATCCTCTTGGCGTTGCTTGCAGAGACTTAAAGGAATGCCTCCTTGTACAAACCAAGGCCCTTGGTCTTGAGAACACAATCGTGGAAAAAATTATTGAGGCTCA
>JAGVNP010000316.1 GCA_020053185.1 Deltaproteobacteria bacterium
AAGCCATGATTTATTTTTTGTTTGGATGCGCATTGATCGTGATCACATTTGTCGATATTGATTTTCAGGTAATACCGGATATTATTTCTTTAGGCGGTATTCCTGTTGGTCTTTTCCTTGTGTACTGGCTTCCGGTCTCATACAAAGATGCCATTATTGGGATTGTTTTAGGAGCAGGCATACCGATTGCCGTGATTTATACATATCTGTTTCTCACAAAAAAACAGGCAATGGGCGGAGGAGATGTAAAGCTTCTCGGTATGATAGGTGTTTTTATCGGCTGGAAGGGAGTGCTCTTTACCCTGTTTACTGCCTCTGTCATTGGTTCAGTAGTGGGAATTACATGGCTTGTGATCACTCATAAGAATTCACAATCGCCTATTCCATTTGGCCCCTTTCTTTCCATAGGCGCAATTGCCTACTTGTTCTGGGGCAGCATTGTGCTTGATTGGTATATGAGATTTATGGGTTTTCCTGTACTTTAGATTTATCGATTTTGAATAGGCCGTCTTACAAAGATAAGCATCATTGAAGATAAAAGCGCAAGAGATGCCCCCATCATAAATGCTTGCTGCATGCCCAAGCAATCCCAGATAATTCCAAAGATAAGGGATGCGGGCAAAGCGCCTATTCCGATAGCAAGATTGTACATGCCATATGAGCTGCCGCGGTTTTCTTCAGGCACAAGTTCTGCAACAAAGGCCTTTTCTGTGCCTTCGCACAAGCCGAAATAGAGGCCGTATACAATAAAGAGCATCCATACTGCTATTTTGCCTGATGAAAAAGCAAAGCCAAGATAAGTAAGGCCATAGACCATCCAGCCTGCGATGATAACAGGCTTTCTCCCGATCTTGTCAGACAATCTTCCGCCAGGGATAGAAAATAATGCCTTAGAAATATGCAAGGTCATCCATATAATAGGGATCATGGCGATACTTATCCCTACTGCCTGGGCTTTGAGTAGAAGAAATGCATCGGTTGAATTGCCCAGGGTAAATATGAAAATAGTGATCAGGAATAAAGAATACTGAGGGGTTGTTGGGTAGGTAAAAATCTTCTGTGAGGCAGCTTTTTTCGGTTTTTTCTCTGCAATCAAAAAATATGCGAGTGCAACAGCAATTGTCCCGGGTATAAGAGAAAACAGAAAAACTGCTTTTATGGAGAGATGGCCATAATGAAGAAGTGCTGTTGCTACGAGAGGGCCGATTACTGCGCCAAGATGATCCATGCTGCGCTGAAAGCCAAAGGCAAAACCCCGATTTTCTGCTGTGGTGGAGTCTGCAAGCAGGGCATCTCTGGGTGATGTCCTTATGCCTTTTCCCACGCGATCTCCTACCCGCAAAAAAAGCACATGCCACCAGCTTGCAGCAATACCGATAAAAGGACGCAAAAGATTGGAGATCGCATATCCTGCAGTAACAATGGGCTTTCTTTTGCCGATTCTATCGGAAATAGCACCAGATAGATATTTCAGGATTGATACTGTTGTCTCAGCAATTCCCTCTATAAGGCCCAAGGTAAATGCGCTTGCATGGAGCACGCTGGTGAGAAATATGGGCAAAAGTGGATAGATCATCTCGCTTGCCACGTCATTCATGAGGCTTACGAATCCAAACCCGGCAATATTTCTTTTGTCGCTCTTTGCGCTATTCATAAACGATGTGTCTCTCTTGAGCTATACCACAGAATCAGCCTTAATCGTAAGGCGTAAAGCGAGGCATGAGCTTGTTCTGTTTGTTTGATTGGTCTAATTTGTTTTATTGGTTAAAAAAGGAGATATCGAGGCCAACCAATTCAACCAATAAGACAAATAGAACCAATAAAACTTGATTTCTTCACCCTTTACCATTCAGCCCTTAGCCTTTTACCTTGAAAGATGCGGAGGCGAGACATATAATGTTACCATGCCAAATGTGAGGATAAACAAATACATTGCTTCCTGCACAGAGATGTCGCGGCGCAAAGTAGATTCACTAATAAGCCAAGGCAAGGTACTCGTCAATTCAAGGAGAGCTTCTGTAGGCGATGTTGTGGATACAGATTGCGACATTGTTATGATCGATGGAAAAAAAGTTGGACAAAGCAAAAAACACTATCTTGCGATGTACAAACCGAAATTTGTTGTCACTACAATGAATGATCCTGAAGCAAGGTCTTGCATAAAAGACTTTGTTCCTGGGAAATACAAAGGAGTATTTCCTGTAGGCAGGTTGGATTTTGATGCGCAAGGCCTGATCATACTTACGAATGACGGGGATTTCAGCCAGACCATCCACCATCCGTCTTTTAAAATTCCGAAAGTGTATGAAATCAGGGTATTCCCAACAGCTACAGATGAGGCAATAAGCAGAATGAAACACGGAGTAATGCTTGATGGGGTTTTGGCAAAGGCAGTATCAGTTAAAAAGATAAGGCAAAAAGGAAAGGCCTCGTATCTGAGTATTACCTTGGAACAGGGTATTAAGAATCAGATAAAGCGCATGGCAAAGGCTGTGGGATTGAATGTGGAGCACATAAAAAGAACATCTATAGGCCCTGTCCGGCTTGGATCAATGGCTCCGGGTAGTATCAGGCCGCTTTCCAATACAGAAATCAGTGAAATATATAAGTATTCAGAAAAACGTAAAACGTAAAAAAGCTTGACTTGTATAGGTGTGCCCTTTATATTTAACGTAATTTTATTATAGATTTTCCTGGGAGGGAGCAATGAATAAATCGGAATTGATAGAGGAGCTTTCGCTTCGCTTGGATCTGCCGCAGAAAAAATCAGAATCCGTTGTGAACGCAATATTCAATTCCCTGATAGATGCGATGAAACAAGGACGGCGTATTGAGATCAGGGGATTTGGGAGTTTTGTAATACGGTCCTATAAGCCATACCAGGGAAGAAATCCGAAAACCGGAGAGAAGATCGCAGTAAAAGCAAAGAAACTGCCTTTTTTCAAGGCTGGTAAAGATCTCAAGGAACGAGTATCATCCAAGGTTTGAAAAGGGTTCGCATAAAATCTATTTTCCGCTGCCTGATATTCCCTTTCCCTTTGAAATGAATAGCTTTAGAAGAATGCCATTAGCCAAAAAGGTTTTTTCAGATGGATGCATATAAAATTCTAATTGTAGATGATGAGGTCCAGAACAGGGAATATCTTTCCGAAGTACTTTCTCCATTGGGCTATGAGATCGGTCATGCGATAAATGGCAAGGAGGCAATAGCTAAAATTTCCGATGGAGCTTATCATATAGTGCTTACCGACCTCTATATGCCGGAGATGGATGGGCTGGGGGTTATCAAATTTCTCTCTGAGAATAAGCCCGGATGCATAGGAATTCTCTATACAGGGTATGGTTCTATCGCCACCGCAGTCGAGGCCATGAAGATAGGGGCTTTTGATTATATTGCAAAGCCGTTTCGCATAGATGAGATCAGGGTCGTTATAGAAAAGGCCATCTCACATCTTAAATTAAGAGAAGAAAACATTCAGCTGAAGAGTCAGTTAAAGTCGAGATATGGATTTGAAAACATAGTAGGCAATTCAGAGAAGATGCAGAAAATTTTCTCTATGGTAGAAAAGATCGCACCCACAGAATCCACAGTTCTTATACTGGGCGAGTCCGGAACAGGAAAAGAGCTTATTGCAAAGGCTATCCATTATAATTCGCCAAGGTCACAGAATGCTTTTGTAGCGGTAAACTGCGGGGCTATCCCGGAAGAACTTCTGGAAAGCGAGCTGTTTGGTCATGAAAAAGGTTCGTTTACCGGAGCATTCAAAACAAAAATCGGCAAGTTTGAACTTGCACATGGAGGTAGCGTTTTTCTCGATGAGATCTCAGAGATGAGCCCAGGACTGCAGGTAAAGTTGCTGCGGATTCTTCAGGAGCGCGAATTTGAGCGTGTAGGCGGGGTTCGAACTATTAATGCAGACGTGCGAATCATTGCTGCCACCAATAAAAATCTTGATGAGGAAGTGAGTAAAGGGCGGTTCAGGGAAGATCTTTTTTACAGGCTCAACGTGATCCCTATTGCCATTCCTCCGCTAAGAGAGCGAAGAGATGATATACCTCTTCTTGT
>JAGVNP010000327.1 GCA_020053185.1 Deltaproteobacteria bacterium
AGCCGCTCAAATTCAGAATAGAGATAGTCTAGAGCATTCCATGTATGCTTAAGCGTATCTTTGAGAAACTTGGCATCATAAAGAGCTGCTGCGCCTGCTTTTTGCGCAAGTATATTTACATTAAACGGCGGCTTTACCCTGCACATGGGATCAAGCGTACTCTCCCTTGCAAAGCCAAACCCGACTCTTAAGCCCGCCAGGCCGTGCGATTTTGAAAGCGTGTTGATTACAATGATCCTTGGATCATCTGCAATAAGGGTCATAGCGCTCAAAAAATCCTCTGCCCGTGCAAATGCCGCATATGCCTCGTCAATTACGATAAGCGCACTCGGCGGAATATCACGTATGAGCGCCAAAAGATCTTCTTTGCCTATGTAAAGACCTGTCGGGTTATTGGGATTTGCAATAAAGACTATCTTTGTGCGCTCGCTCAAATTTTTTCTGATCGCATCAGTGTCTATGGAAAACCCGCGCATCGGAGTGATCACCACGTTTGCGCCGCATGCAAGCGATGCAATCTCATAATAGCTGAATGTGATCTGAGGAATGATCACCTCATCTCCGGGCTCAAGATATGCCCTGCATATCAGATCAAGGATCTCATCCGAGCCATTGCCTGCGATAATCCGCTCTATCTCGCATTTGAATGCAGAAGAAGCAGCCTGCCTCAGCTCTTCAGACATAGGATCAGGGTAGAGGTTTGCCTTTTCCCGAAATTTCAGCATGGCCTCAAGCGCCTTTGGGCTTGGCCCAAGCGGATTTTCATTTGATGCCATCTTGATAGGATTTTTCACCCCATATGCCTTTGCGATCTCATCTTTAGACCTTCCAGGCACATACTTCGGGATTTTTCCTACCCATGGAGAGGTTTTAATTTTTTTCAATTTAAGATCTCTCCTTCCGGGTATGAACCGAGCACTATGATATCTCTTGTGTAGGCCTTAAGCTCGGCTACTGCCTGCTTCACAGCCTTGTCCTTGAGATTTCCCTGGATATCGACAAAGAATATATATTCCCAAGTACTCTTTTTCGATGGCCTGGATTCTATCTTTGTAAGATTGATCGACTGCTTTGCAAATGCGCCGAGCGCCTTATAAAGCGCACCAGGGCTATTATCCAGCGTGACGATGAACGATGTCTTGTCATGTCCGCTCGGCGAAGCCATATTCTTCGAGACGATCCAGAACCGCGTGGTGTTGTTCGGATAATCATTGATATTAGATACAAGTATATTGAGCCCATAATACTGAGCAGTAAACTCTGACGCAATCGCCGCACATGTCTTGTCCTTTTTCGCCATGAGCGCAGCATCTGCAGTGCTCTTGGTCTCTATAATCGTCACATTCGGGAGGTTCTCCCGCAGCCAGTGCCTGCACTGGGCAATAGGCTGCTGGTGCGAATACACTTTCTTTATCTTTTCAACACTCCCCTTACCCAACAGGGCATTGCGTATCGGCAGCATCACCTCTTTCGAAATATACACAGACGATGACGCAATCAGATCAAGGGTCTGCGTCACCATTCCTTCTGTAGAATTCTCAACAGGCACCACACCCAGATCTGCACGCGAAGAACTCACTTCCTGAAAAACATCTTCTATCGTTGGCATGGCTAAAAGCGTTGCATCATACCTGAAAACCTTGTCCGCAGCCTGAAACGAATACGTTCCGATAGGCCCGAGATAAGCTACCTTCTTCTTTTCCTGCAAAGAGCGCGAGATGCTGAATATGGTGGAGTAGACCTCTTCGATCATGGCAGGCGTGATAGGGCCCTGCACTTTTTTCTTGAGAGCATCAATGATTACCTTTTCCCGCCCAGGATCAAAGATCGCTTTACCGTTCTTGCGTTTGATCTGTCCGATCTTCAAAGACAGATTGGTCCTCTGCCGCAAAATAGCGATCAGTTGTTTGTCAATGGCATCAATCTTTTTTCTCAGCTCTTTAATTTCTTTTTCCATGAAACTTCCTTTTTAGCCGTCAGCTATTTCAAAGGTTGAATATCAAGTCACTAGGCTATCAAAACTCTTATACACTTTCAAGTAACCTTTAGTATATGAGATGATTTTCCGATAATAGTGATATACATAGTTTGCAAGGTTCTCAAGGGAAAATAACCCGCAAAGATCAGTGCAAGGAATATCCTTAAAGTAAGATAAAGAAAGAAGGAGGCTAAAATGCGGTGGAAGATTCTAGTGATAGTTCTGGTAATGGGTTTATTCACAGTATCCATGGCCGAGGTCGTCCAGAAAAAAGGGAGCGTTGATAATAAGGTCACGATTGAGAAGAAAGGATTCATTCTTCCGAAAGCCCCGGCAAGCACTTCAACACAGACCCCGCTGTGCATAGCCGTAGGCGTACAGGGCGCGATCGTCCGATCAACAGACCTCGGGGCTACTTGGACAGTGTCGACGTCAGGGACTGATCGCACATTTTTCAGCGTGACCCATATCAAGGGCAAGGAATTTGTTGCCTCTGGAGACAAGGGGACAATGAAAATTTCAACCGATGATGGACAGACCTGGACAGCGCTCACTCCGCCTTCAGGATCAGGGATCGAGTATAGAGGCATCGCTTCTGACGGAACCCAGCGGCTCGTTGCAGTCGGAAACAACGGACGAGTGATAGTCTCCACCGATCTTGGGAAAACCTGGCAGAGCGGGTCCAGCGGGACAACCTATGACCTGAACGGCATCGTCTATTCCGCACCGCGTTTCATCGCTGTCGGTAGCCGGACAATCCTTACATCCAGCGATGGCGGCATGACATGGACTTCCTCTACCCACCCGTCTATCCTCAGACACTATGACGTGGCAGCCGACAGCAAAGGCCGTGTTATTGTCTGCGGCGGCGGGCCTGGCGGAGTCCCTAATATCCCAGGGATCATCCTCACATCAGCCGACGGCGGACTCTCCTTCACCGAGTCGAATTACAAAAACATAATGTGGATGTTCGGTATAGGAGGCAACGGACAGGGAACATGGATGGCCGTGGGCGGAACCCTGGCCTATGTGGCGATCTCCACCGATGACGGGGTGAACTGGACAATCAACAATATCCTTAACAGCAACAAAACCCGCAAAGCCGTGGCTCATGCGGGTGGCTCTACCTGGTTTGCATCCGGATACTCCGGAGTGATGTTTCGCACAACCGATAACGGGATGAACTGGTCCGAAATCGCAACCGGTGTCCCAAACACACTCAACGACATCGTCGTCCGGAAATAAGAGAAAGGTCATATTTCTTCCCCCTCATCAAAAACTCCTCTCCCTTGATGGGAGAGGAAGGGTGAGGGTGAAATCTTATCGACCTCTTCCAGCCTTCTCCTTGTCGCAGGAGAAGGCTAAACGCGAAGCGCGCTAGCGCCTGCCCCGCAAATTTTTAGCTTGAGTGATTTGCTTCGCAACTCACTCAAAACAGCGATCGCCTGACCCAAACGGTCCGGCGATAGACATGCCTCGATGTGCGCTGAGATGGCCATGAAACTGGTATTGTAAAAATTTTAGAGAATTGTTTTCAAGGAAGCAATTTACAGGAATAACAGTATATTTTCACTTTCTGGTATAGTCCATCATCTCTGATTTCACTATACGATATCGTATGTCAAGGCATGACACCTTTTTCAATCTTTTTATCATTTCAGTTTCCTGTTAACAAAATCTCTAAGCTATTTTTTCTTATATGGAGAACAAATTTTCGTTTTGGCATATGTATCATCTATATGTATTTTCAGTAATTCAACGTTATATCCAAAACCCTTTAAGGTTTTATTTATGTTGTTTAAATTTACACGTGAAAAGAATGGCAAATAGAGGTCATCTCCTTCCGTTTCACTGATTATTGAATACACTATCGTAAACTCTTTATCAGCGGGCCTTTTCTCCTCATTGATTAGACCATCAAAAGGTGCGGGTAATTTCTCTCTGACTTTTTTTCTAAATCCTGAATCCAGTTGGAGTAATCTCCCTGAAACAAAACCTTGAGAAAACAGATGGCTCAATACACTCGATTTTCCATAAATTTTTATATGAATAAGTTGTTTATCTATGGAAAAAAGGTCGCAAACTTC
>JAGVNP010000155.1 GCA_020053185.1 Deltaproteobacteria bacterium
AATGAACCTGCAGTAAAGATCCTTGTGGAAGAGGGTAAAGTAAAAGGGGTTGAGGCTGGATCAGCCTTTTATCCTGCAGACATCGTGATATCAAATGCAGGAATATCGCGCACCATTGATTTTGTAGGCCAGGAAAAGTTTCCTGGAGAATATGTGGAAAAGGCTGCGACGTATCGGTCTTCCAACTCCTATGTGACTATAAAATATGTCCTTGATCGTACTGTAATCCCTTATCCAGTTGTCTTTTATATGCCAGACATGCCTTCAGAAAAAGTCTTTCGCTATATCGATGAACATACCGTGCCCGATGATCCGTATCTGTATGTCCCTGTGCCAACCAACTATGATCCGAGTCTTGCCCCAGAGGGGAAACAGCTCGTTATAGCTGGAACTGCTGCACCACCAGGGGCATCAGATGAGCTTTCCATGGCTATTCAGGATAAGATTCATAAAAAAATGTGTGAACTTTTCACAGGATTTGAGGATGCAATTGTCTGGCAGTCCAGAACAACTTGCGCAGATACCGGTGCTTTAACAGGGCATCGAGCAGGTGAGGCAATTGGTCTTGCACAGATTCCCGAGCAGGTAGGAAGATTACGTCCTGGTTTGGCAACCCCCATACAGGGTCTATTCCTTGTGGGATCTGATGTGGGTGCCCGCGGTATAGGCACTGAGATCGCATCCGGTAGTGCGCTAAATCTTGTGGATCTTATTAAGGATATTTAGGGAATAAAAATTTTATAAAGGAGTATTTATGTTTCGACTGAGAAATCTTATTATTTTAGGGGTACTTATAGTTTGGTTTTGGGCTGAGAAGTGGAGGCCGATTCTTCCATCGACCATCGCAGCAATAAGAAAAAGCGGTTTAAAAAATATCTTGAATGGACGGGCACCGCATGGGTATTTCTACGGACGCTGGATACCTCAATATCTTATCATATTACAGAAGCTCATACCAAAGTTTGGTCCAAAAGGAAAAAAATGGCTCGGTGATACCTATCATGGTAAAGTTCTTCCCCATGAACTTGCAAAGGCCATAGTTACCTTGGATAAGAATATCCCTCTTCAGGATCTTGGGACTAAAATCATCCCCTATCCAATTGCGCGGGATTTTGTCCTGGATGCTAACCCTGATATTGTGGTTACCGAGTGCGGATGCAGGGCAATCAGCGGGAATGACTGCAAGCCAAGCCAGGTATGTATGGCAATTGGGAAGCCTTTTTCTGATTTTATCTTAGAGCACCGTCCTCACTTAAGCAGAAGAATAACACAGGAAGAAGCTCTGAAAATACTGGAAGAGGTTCATAATAAGGGTTGGGTACACAATGGTTTTTTCAAAGATGTTACCTTGAATGCCTTTTATGCAATCTGTAACTGCTGTCCTTGTTGCTGCACCGGGGTAATGGCAATGAAACATGGAATCGATATGGTGTGTGCATCCGGATATCAGGCCAAGGTAAATGACAAGCTATGTAAAGGGTGTGAGACTTGCGTAAAGATATGTCCTTTCAATGCAGTAACCGTCGTAAATGGCAAGGCTATCGTAAATCTGGATAAGTGCATGGGATGTGGGGTATGCGTAACAAAATGTCCAAATAACGCAAGAGAATTGAAACTCGGCGGGAAGCTTGATCCACTTGATGTGAGAAAGCTCAAAGAAGCTTGATGATAGTGATAATAAAAGGAGGATATCAAAATGAAATGTAGCAAAGGCAGTCTGTTTATTGCAGCAATTTTTTACTTTGGACTAATCTTGTCCTCGTCACAAGGGTTTGGCGAGGAGGCTAAGGATGAGGTTTTGGCAAAGATGACTATGAAACGATGGGCAGACCCGGTAGTCGTGGATGCGGGCCTGGCTAAGGATTTGATTGGTTGTCCAATATCCAACTTGCGTGTGTACGCATATGTGAATGGATCATTCCAGCCAATTCGATATCAGATTGATGAGATGACCGGAAAAGATGGTGATTGGGTTTTAACCACTGGAAAGATCACCAATACAGATATGGGGAATGGCAAGCTTGATACCTGGGACACAGTGAGCATCTATGTAAGCGATCTTGGCGACAGGGTAGCAAAAGGGACTTGGGTTGATGGTTATACCAAGGGCACAGAGATTGAGGTGATCGATCCTCTCACCGGAGAAAAGGGCTGGTGCTATCTATTATACTTTGCATCAAACCCGCCAGCTAGGTCAACTTTGCCTGACTATCAGAACTATCACCATCAGATAGGCGTGGTTGAGGGTGACACCACAGAGTATTGGTTTATAGACTGCATTATCACCCCGGATAAACGGGCAACTACTTATTATAAAACTTTGAAGATAAGTGAGAAGGCAGGAGGGAATAATGCGAGCTGGCCAGATAGATTAAAAATCAGAACAGAAGCCAGGTTGTTTTTTGGCACAGTTCCTATCCGATTCACCGAAGAATTGCTAAAATCCGATACAATTGGCGCACAATCAGGCCCTGTTCGATTAATCAGAAGGGTTGAACAATATATTGAAATAAAGGGAATAAAAGTGTTTCGTTTTGTAAGCGATATCATGGCGTATCGGAATATGGTTATTGCCCCCTGCGTACTTCAGGTTCCGATCAAACCTAATACTGTAGTATCTTCTATTGTCATGCGGTTTGCGAACGATTACAGTCCTGCTGTACTGGAGTCGAAAACCTGCCTAGCGAGTGATCCTAACCATTGGTATCAGATAAACGGGAAGATGGATCCTGATGAGATAAACTTTAGTCCGAAGACGTATGACCAATGGAGATTGACAACAGGCGAGTTTGGAACCGTTATGTTCAATAATATATTCCCGGAAGAGATTATGCCCTATATAAAGATAACGAGAGGCATTATTGATGATGTCACACACAAAGATCCTCCAGAAACCTACCCTGGATGTATTGGCATGGCATATCAGAACTGGGATCTTACCAATGTCCCGCGGGGAAGGTTTTTGTTCTTCCTGAATTTTTACTTCCCGGTTAAATACAAGCCTGGCGATGAGGTTCAGTATGTGAACCTTACTGATAATCCAGTAAAGATCAAGGTGGGGTCGAGTGAAGGGCTGAACCAGGCCCTGCGTGACCCCAAGCTCTGTAAAGCATATAGGTAAAAATCTTCGGGTTAGCTCCCTGTTTGGAACTAACCCGAAGATTTTATTTTTTAGATATATTTAGGGATGTAAGGATTTTATAGAAGAGAAAATTCAAAGCAGCATAAAGGGGGACGTATGAAGGAATCAACAAGGATCATGCTGAAAAAACACGGCTGGCGCATTGACCGGTTTATCCATAACTACATCTATTTTGCATTCTACTATCCATATGTGAAGATAGTGCAGCTTGTGTTGCCCCTTGCTGGGCTTCTTACCTGGTTCAAACCATTGAGTGTTGTCGGGGATTTTGTGTTCAGTCGCTACCATAGCAAGGTAATATCCGTAGGTGATACTCAGAAGATCTTTTCTCTGAATGAAGATATCACTGCTATCTCGGAAAAAAATAAGAGAATCATCCCCATGAAGTATGCCTTCAAGATACTGTTTAAAGAAGCTGACTACATTGCAGCCATGGATTGTCCGTGCAAGAAGGCTTATAATGACAAGGTGGTAACCGAGCCCTCCTGCTTTGCATTAGGCAAGGGTCTTGCCTCATTCTGGCTGGATCATGGACAAAAGTACCATGCCCGAAAAGTAACTCAGAAAGAGGCTCTTGATACTATCAATAAGCTTAGAAAACTCGGATACATTAATCAGGCATTCTTCAAAGTGGCAACCGGCGGAAGCACCGGGGTGATCTGTACATGTCATCCAGATACCTGCGTAAGCCTAAAGGCATCAGCCATTACCAAGAAGATTCATCCTTACCTCTCTCAGAATATTGAATCTGGTTACTCAGTGCAGTGCGATACGAAAAAATGCAAAAAATGCGGTACCTGCGTAAAAACCTGTCACTTCGGTGCAATCAAAATGGTAAACGGCATCAGAACATACAACAAGGATCTCTGTCTGGGATGCGAACTCTGTGTAGAAAATTGCGCTCAGAACGCACTTTCCCTGTATGTCGACCCAGTAAAGGCAGTTCCGCTCGACATCGATCTGGTGAAAAAAGAATTCGCAAACAGATAAGCCTAGAATCATAATAGATATAAGAAGGCCCCTTTGCTTAAAAAGAGGCCCTCTTCTTTTGGTTCAGAGCCGAATAGTGCGACTTTTGATCAGTAGTTTTAGCCCCACACAACAACCCTTTAAGCACCTTGCCTTTTGCCAAGGGAAGGCGCACTATATTAGAAGGAAAACGACAAATGCGGCATTGCAAAACCTGATCCCACATTATCTCCAGAAAGGAGATCTTCATCATGGACCACAGTTCAACCAATTCAACGATTAACCGCATTGCATTCATCGGCAATTACTTACCGAGGCAGTGCGGCATAGCCACATTTACTACGGATTTGTGTGAGGCTATCGCCGCTCAATATAATCAAACAACCTGCATTGCCCTGCCGGTCAATGACACCGATGCTGGTTACGCCTATCCGGCCCGCGTTCGATTTGAGCTCACCGAGAAGGACATTGATTCTTATCGTCGCGCCGCTGACTTCCTGAATATCAACAACGTAGACCTCGTATCCCTGCAACATGAGTATGGCATCTTCGGCGGACGCGCAGGCAGCCACATCCTGGTGCTATTGCGCGAATTGCAGATGCCCATTGTCACAACCCTGCACACTATTCTGCGCGACCCCAACCCCGATCAGCGTAGGGTTCTGGAAGAAATCGCTACCCTGTCTGCTCGGTTGGTCGTTATAAGTGAGCGCGGTGCGGAATTTTTGCGCGACATCTATGGGGTGCCGCCGGAGAAGATTGATCATATCCACCACGGCATCCCGGATGTGCCCTTTGTAGACCCGAGTTTTCACAAAGACCTGTTTGGAGTGGAGGGTAAAATCGTCTTACTTAGTTTTGGCTTGCTCTCGGCGAACAAAGGTATCGAAAATGTCATCGCTGCCCTGCCTGCTATTTTAGCGCGACA
>JAGVNP010000268.1 GCA_020053185.1 Deltaproteobacteria bacterium
ATCCACAAAGTATGGTTCGGATTTGTTAAATGTAAAATCCCGGTTAGTCTCATGCTTGAACCTCATGTCGCCAAATAGAAGGTCAGTTTCCATCTGCAGATATTCTTTAAGGTCGATTGTGGTAAATCCTTTGTTTGCCATATTTATCTTGTAGTTCAACGTTTTCAGGATTGCATTGATGCGCTCAGCTCCTTCAGAAATGGCAGCGAGATCTTTCGCGGTTTTTTCCTTGATCTCTTGAATCTCCTTTGTCGAGAGATTTCTGAGCTTTTCCAATCCGCTATTTCTGATTTCCATGAGTTGTGCTCTGCCCATGATCCACATGAGAGGTGTATTGAGGTTGTGGATGATGCCGGTAAGAAGTGAACCGGAATATGCGAGGACCTTATCCCTCATTTCTCTTCCATGAAAGCGAGATATGAAAGATATGTTGAATATGCATCAACTTTTGATGCGATCTCAAAAGGTGCATGCATTGAGAGTAGAGCAGGGCCCATGTCCACGATATCCATTCCGTATTCTGCAAGGTATTTGGCAACAGTGCCGCCACCGCCTTCATCTACCTTGCCAAGTTCTCCGGTCTGCCAGGGGATTTTTTTCTTATTGAGCATGGTTCGTATCCAGCCAATGTATTCTGCACTGGCCTCACTTGCCCCTGATTTACCTCTTGCTCCTGTAAATTTCGTGACACATACTCCGTATCCGAGCTTTGCTGCATTTGTCTTTTCATGCACCTCTGGATAATCAGGATCAAGAGCGCCATTCACATCGCCGGATATGGCTTTGCTTCTGTAAAGTACTTTGGACGGGAATATCTTCTGGTTGAATTTTTCAGCAATCTCCCAAACCACTTCTTCCACAAACATGCTCTTTGCGCCGGTATTTCCCTCACTGCCGATCTCTTCTTTGTCAACCAGCAATGCTATGGTTGTATAAGGCAGATCCTTTGCACTCATGATTGCCTTTAACGCTGCCCATGCACAGATCCTGTCATCATGCCCATAACCTCCCAGCATGGATGCATCTATGCCGATCTCGCGTGCAGGGCCTGAAGGTACAATCTGCAGATCTGCAGAAACAAAATCCTCTTCAGTAATCCCATATTTTTTATTGAGCAGAGCGAGGATATTTTTCTTCACCTTTTCTTCTTTTACATTGAGGTCAGGCTTTGATCCAAAGATGATATTGAGTTTTTCACCCTGAAAAGCATCCTTCACATTTTTGCTGGCTTGGACCTTGTCTGCAAGATGCGGAAGCAGATCCTCAATGGTAAAGCATGGCTCGCTTTCATTCTCGCCCATGGTGATATTAATCGGTTTACCATCTGCACGTATGACAACGCCGTGGATAGCAAGCGGCCTGGCAAGCCACTGATATTTTTTTATCCCGCCATAATAGTGTGTCTTGAGCATGGCAAGCTCGATGTCTTCATAAAGTGGGTTTGCTTTCAGATCGAGCCTTGGAGCATCCAGATGAGCAACCACAATTCTCAAACCCTCGCTCAAAGGAGCTTTGCCTTTTCTGCAGAGAGCAATAGCCCGTAAACGATTTTCTACTGCGATAATATCTGTTCTATCTGCAATTTTTTGTTTGATAGCAGAAACAGCTTCCCGCTCTGTTTTAGCTTCTGTTATGAAGGACAGATACTCGCTGCAGTAATCATCAATCGCTTTTTCTTTGCCTTTGAGTATCTCCCATCCTGACTTTCTTTTTAATGAAAGATGATCTTTATCCTTCGCTGGTTTCTTCGCCATCTTTTGTCTCCTCTTTGATAATATTTTCAATGTCCTCGGAATATACCTCGGTTAGAGCTTTTACCTCGATCCCTGCATCTTTGAGGGCTTTTCTGATATCTGGTTTTTTAGCATCTATTACCTTGAGTATATAATTAGTCTGCTTCATCAAAACCTCCCTGCAATAGCAGAGCTGCATTTAGGGCATTTCGCATTTTTTATGCTGTTTTCTGTAACATAAAAGCCCATTCTTCCTATAATACGTGTCTTGCACTTTGGGCAATAGGTGTTTTCACCTGTGTGACCCGGAATATTTCCCGGGTATACATATTTCAGACCTTCAGAAAGCCCGATCTCCATGGCTGTTTCGAGGGTTTTGACTGGGGTAGGGGGCGCAGTTGTGTATTTGTATTGCGGATGATATCTGCTGATATGCCATGGGATATCAGGGCTTATGGATTTTATAAATTGCGCGATCTGCTTCAATTCTTCTGGCGAATCGTTTTCTCCGGGGATGATAAGGGTTGTCAGCTCTATCCATATTCCTGATTCAAAATAAGTCTTGATAGCATCGAGCACTGGAGCAAGCCGCGCAGAGCAAAGCTTTCGGTAGAAGGTATCGCTGAACGATTTCAGGTCAATATTTGCAGCATCTATCGAGCCTTTAAGTTCATTTTTTATGATCTCAATAGAGGTGTATCCGTTTGTGACAAACACATTGAGTAAGCCTTTTTCTTTTGCGAGACGGGCTGTATCAAGTGCATACTCCATGTAGATAGTTGGCTCGGTATAGGTATATGAGATGCTCCGGCAGTTGTGAGAAATGGCCTCGGATACGATTTTTTCAGGCAGTATGTCCAAGCCTGCAACTGATCCGGTCTCTGCAGGATATTGGGAGATGTCGCTGTTCTGGCAGAATTTGCACTTAAAGTTGCATCCGACTGTTGCAATAGAGTACGAGTATGATCCCGGATGAAAGTGAAAGAGAGGTTTTTTCTCTATAGGGTCGACATTGGTTGCAATGGCTTTTCCCCAGACAAGAGACTGAAGAGTTCCCTTGATGTTTTTCCTTACCCCGCATATGCCTGCTGCATCTTCTTTTATCAGGCACTTGTGCGGGCAAAGTTCACAGCGGATTTTCTCTTCATCTTCTTTTTTCCAGAAACTCGCAATTTTCATCTTTTCTCCGTAAAGTGTGAAGTGTGAGGAGTATTCTTTTAACACCTTACTTTTTACTCTTCACTCGTTA
>JAGVNP010000055.1 GCA_020053185.1 Deltaproteobacteria bacterium
GCTAGCTTTACCAAATGGCCGATAGATTGCGCCAAGCCGCAGATCCACGGTTGTGCCTTCTATGCCTTGAATCTGATCCTGACCCAGATATTCGATCAAAGGTTTTTTTGCGGCCTTGCCTGACTTATGATCCTCTACGTCAACGCCGTTTTTTATGAGATCGATAATTTTGTCTGCACCAAGTACCAATTAAAGTCTCCTCTTTGAGGTTTCGGGCTTCAGAAACCCGGTGGCATATTCAATGGTATGTTTGTTTAATGTAAGCTTCTCAACCTTTGCGCCGGATGTAGCAAGCACCTCTTTCCAGTAATCGTCCCTCTGGACAATGGGCGAGTCATAACCGTGCTCATACACAATTCTTTTAATGCCGGACATAACAACCAGTTTTGTGCAGGTGATGCACGGCTCGAGCGTGCAGTAAATGGTTGCGCCTTCCACTGAAACGCCTTTTTTTGCAGCAAGCGCTATTGTATTTGCCTCTGCATGTGCTGACCTGCACATGTCGTACTTCATTTCTTCCGGCCAGCTCAAACCCCTTCTGAAGCATTTGTTGTCATCAATGCAGTGGGGCTGTGAGTGGAGCGAGCCGTTGTATCCTGTGGCCAGGATCTGTCTGTCCTTAACGATCACTGCACCAGTCGGCCTGGACACGCATGTCGAGCGCGATGCAGCAAGCTTTGCAAGCATCATGAAATATTCATCCCATGTTGGTCGTACTGGCATTTATTGCTGTTTCTCCTTTATTGTGCCTCCGGAGATCGCCTCCTGCATCACATCATCAATGCCCTTTATATCCTCTTCCAGCATACGGTAACATAGGCTACCTGCTTTCAGATAGCCGTTAGAATAGAAAGTGAGATCCAGGACAACTTTTTCTCCTGCGCCATAAAATGTGAGGTTTTTTGCCACGCCCAAATCTTTTGGCAGCGACTTTATTTCCTCGTCATACTCGAGAGTTCTCAATGTCAGGAACAAAGAATCCATTACCCAGGGATCTTCGATCTTCTTATTATCGACAAACCAGCCATCTTCCTTTTTGATAAAGGTCTTGCCCTTGGCCGCATCCTTGAAAGAGATTTTTTTCACATCATATTTATCAATATCTAAAAACGTCCTATCCTTGATATCCTTCAATCCCTTTGGCATGTCTTCTGCCATGTCTTTGGACACCTCTGCGACATCATTTTTCAGGCTGGTCTGGCTATACAGATATCCGATAGAGCCAAGACGATCCCAGAATTTTAAAGACTGAGCGTTTCCTTTGGATGACAGGCTGATGGTAATGTCCGGCTTGTTCAGATCAATTTTAGCATCTCCTGGAAAAGAGTCTGCTTCAAGCCAGCACAGTTTGCGGATCAAGATCTCAACCCTCGAATCATTCAAACGAATGGATGCATCTGAAGCCACATGCCACTGCCCATCCTTGTCTTTTTTGAGTGTAACGTCCATGCCCGCTCTTTTTATTTTAAGCTCATCTATCTGTGCATAGTCTAAAGTGAGGAGCTTTTTATCCCTCAGAACAAGAATGTCTTTATCAAGCTCGGTCATCTTGGTGGCAGGGATCAGGAAGACATCTGGCTTTGAGGAAACGCTCGCATAGCGTAAACCCGTAGTTTGGGTTTCTTGTCCTATGAAAAGCGTCTGAGTGGTTTTCTTTGTGGCGATCTCCAACTCAAATTCAGGTGCATCCAGGCCAAATGATGAGAGGTCTGTGGCTTTTCCCGCATCCTTTTGCTTGCTTAATGTTTCTATCTTGTCGAGTAGATCCCGCACAGCACCTTCATTAGCCAATGCATCAATCGGTGATATGATCTGCCAAATTCCATCCTTTTTTTCCATGATCACCTGATGGGTGGCAGTTTTAATGGAGATCTTTACTATATCCGCTCTTTCAACAGTAAAGACCTTGTTGGCCTTTTCTTTAGCCGCAGTATCCTTCGATGCTTTGTACACCTCAAAATAATAGTATGAGCCGCCGATTATTCCCAATATCAGAAGGTAGAGGAGCGTTTTTTTAAAACTCATCCACGTCTCCTTACGAAATATACCGCTATTCCTGCCCCCAGTATAAGTAACGGGACAACCACAATTGGTATCCAGAATATTACCATACCCTGGATCGGGGTTATAACAAACGGCTGATCACCAGATGCTTTTTTCTCAATGATAACGAGATCCTTGTCTCCAAGAAGCATGGAGATGCTATTCATCGCAAGATCCTTGTTTCCAGCAACCAGGAGGAAGTTGTTTGATACAAAATCAGAATCGCCGAAGATCACGATCTTTGCTGCACTGTCTTTTCCCAGAGGCTTTATCGCAAGCAGACCAATATTAAGCGGTCCTGTTTTGTCCTTGCCATCAGGATTGACAACACCTTCCTTCTCCATCAGGCTGGTATTCATCTCTGCCCAGCTCTGATCTGAGGTGCGTGCAAGCCACTGCACATTCATTTCTGAGCCTTCTTTTATCTCAAGCGCACGCACGCCAGGGAAGATCGTGGCATACTGGAATCCCTGGAACGGTCCGCCATATAGGTTTACCACCGGCATCATATAGTCGCCGCCCATCATTCTGCCGTACTTGTCAATTATAATTCCGCCTGAAAGGATAATCCCGTAATCTGAGAGTATATCCTTGATCCCTCCATCTTTTTGCGGATCAATGCAGACAAACAGACTTCCGCCTGTCGCAAGATATTTTTTAAGAGCCGATACTTCATCGCTAAACAGAGGCTTTTCAGGGCCTGCAAGGATCACAAGGTCTGCATCTGCAGGTACGCCTCTGACAAGCATCAAAGTCTTTACAGTATAGTTGCTCTGCACAAGAGAATCCCTTAAGAAAGAACCGCCCTCTCTCTGTGCATTGTTAACATCTTTTTCTCCATGGCCCGTGATGTAGTATACAGTTTTCTGTTTCTTCATCTTGAGTTTCAGGATCGCATTGGTGATAGTTTCTTCCGCTACATATCCCACAGGTTCTTTTCTGTTGTTTCCAATAAGCACAGCCTGACCATAGCGCTCTACGTTATATTCTTTTGCAATGTTCGGCTTAACATCAGGGTCTATGATCTCATAGCGGATGTGATCGCTCTTATACTTGTAGAGGTCTAGCACATCTTTGGATTGTTTTGCTTCCCCGCCTTCCGGAAGAAAGGCTTTTATCGTGACATCGAAGTCCAGCGACTTTAAAACATTGATAGTTTTTGGATCTAAAGTGTTTTTACTAGCTTTTGTAAGGTCCCAAATTTTTGTGTGGTTCATTATCACGAGGTAGCCAATAACCAATATTGCACCGAATGCAATGATGAGCACCCCGGCATTTGATCCATATTTTCCGTATCTTAAGAGTTTTTTCACGGTCTAACCCCTCCATGTATGCGATTCTAATGTCCGCAAGGTCACAAACAGGAAAAATGCAGAGAAGAATACATAAAATGCCATGTCCTTTAAATTTATCATGCCCTGCAAAAAGCTGTCCAGATGAGACAACAATGAGAGTTCCTGTAAAACCTTGCCCGGCACAGTGTTAGGGATTACGGTGGCAAACCATCCGACAATCCAGAAGATCAGGATAAGCCCGAATGCACTGATTGCTGCAATGACCTGGCTCTTTGTCAGGCTTGATGCAAATATGCCCAAGGACAGGAATGATGATGCCATGAGGATGAGCCCTAGATAGCAGCTGAACACAATACCCCAGTCTAGCGTGGTCATGAATCCGAGCAGGCTTACGAAAATGAGCGTGATCAGGAAGATGATTGTAACAACGCTCAAGCTTGCAAAGAATTTGCCGAGCAGAATTTCAATGTCCCGCAGCGGATAGGTAAACATGAGCTCAATCGTGCCGTGAGCTTTTTCCTCAGAATAAAGCCTCATTGTGAGGATAGGGAGAATAAAAAGAATGATCATTCCCATCTCTCTCAGCAGCGGGCTCACCACCATCTCACTTACCCCAACACCGGCAGACATCTGATACTGGGCCATACGGGCAGCCATCATGCTGAAGTAGGCTATGTTGTTGTAAAAGAAAAATCCGTTGATGAGCACAAATATAAACGCAACGGTGTAAAAGATAGGAGATGAGAAATAGAGATACATCTCTTTTTTATATACGCTATACATTTTGAACATCCTCCTCTTCTGTGACGAGTTCAATGAAAATGTCTTCGAGGCTCATATCTTTTTTGGTGATCTCAAGCAGATTTATCGATGCCTCGCCGAGCGCTTTCACGATAACAGGCCGCAAGTCTTTTTCTGTGGTTGCCTCGATCACAATCCCGTCATCAGTTGCGCTTACAGAAACAACGCCATCAAGGGGCTCAATGAGCTTTACTGCCTTGTTTTTATCCCCTTCTATCTTGA
>JAGVNP010000325.1 GCA_020053185.1 Deltaproteobacteria bacterium
AGGCATGGATACGATTGGTGCTGGCGGCACTGTCGCATTTGTTATGGAGTGCTATGAGAATGGTATCCTCACAAAAGATGATCTTGATGGCCTTGATCTCACTTGGGGAAATACAGATGCGATTTTAAAACTGATCGATAAGATGATAAAGCGCGAGGGCATAGGTGATCTCCTTGCAGATGGTACAAAGGTTGCGGCAAAGAAGATCGGCAAGGGCTCTGAAAAATTTGTTATGCATGCAGGCGGACAGGAACTGCCCATGCATGACGGCAGAAATGATCCTGGCTATGCTCTTCACTACAGTGTGGAACCTACACCAGGAAGACATACGATCGGATCACAGATCGGTTATGAGATGTACCAGCTCTGGAAAAGAGACAAGCGGCTGCCAAAGATAAAGATGCTCTACCACAAAGATACCAAGTTTGTTGCTGATGAGAAAAAGGCAATCTGGGCATCTGCCTGCAGCAGGTTCATGAATGTGGTGAATGGATCAGGTATGTGCTGGTTTGGCGCAATGCTTGGCTGCACCAGGGTTCCGATATTTGACTGGATCAATGCGGCAACTGGCTGGAACAAAACCGGTGAAGAATACATGGATATCGGCGAGCGCATCCAGACCACCAAACAGGCATTTAATATAAAGCACGGTGTTGATCCAAAGACTTTCAGAATAAAGGATAGAATTGCAGGTAAGCCCTTGCTTAAAGAAGGCGCAAACAAAGGCAGATCTTTCGACATTGATGCAATGATGAACAACTACTGGCAGTTGTTTGGTTGGGACAGCAATACCGGAAAACCTAAACCAGAAACGCTAAAGCGACTTGGTATAGGCGGGAACTGATTAAACTGAAGGCTTAAAGTTCAAAGCTGGAAGGCTAGGTAGAGTCTTATCCTCAAAGAAGTGATGAAACTCATGAGGAAGTTGATGATAATCAACTGACCTTGCTTCATTTGAGATATCTACTGAATTATATGTGTGCCAGTAGATGATTGGCTCATCTTTGTAAACAGGGTCTTTAATAAAATCTAGCAATGCAGCACAGGTCTTTCCTGTATAGACTGGTTCAAGGTTAATGTCTTCGAGCTTCTTAAAAATATCTACAGCCTTATTCCCTTCATTTGTCGGATAGCCGTATCCATCTCCACAGTATTCATTGATCATTGTTGGAAGGTTGAAATCCAGAGGCGGAATTGATGATGAATTCTTTTTGAGGAGAGAATAGGTCTTTTTCATAAGGGAGATCACTGTCCCTGGTGTGTTAAGCGGTAGAGGGCCCAAGCGTGAGGCACCAACACGTACGCCTATTATTGTTGTTTTTATTTGAGCAAGCAAAAAGCCGAGGATCAATCCTGCCATAGTTCCATTAGATGCACTAGGGCAGAATATATATTTAGGCATAGGAAGAAGCCCTTCATCTATCTGCTCTTTTAATTCAAATGCCCCGTTTACTGCACCAAGTGTCCCGAGAGAAGAAGATCCTCCGGCATAAAGGAAAAGAGCGTTGGGGTGTTTCAGTCTCTGGATGAGATAATAGTGAAATCCTGCATTCAGCATGGTTTTTGTATAGATCATCTTTGCATTGTATTTGTGAAAAAGAACGAGGTTTTCTTTTACATACGGCGTAATATACTGGTCAAAAAGCAAAAGGGTACACGAAAGTCCCAGCTGTTTGCAAAAGATTGCAGTTGCTAGGCCATGATTGGTTCCAATTCCTCCCATGGTCACTATGCGGGTTTTGTTTTTCTTCACTGCCTCCCCAAGCACGAATTCTAGGCGCCTTACCTTGTTGCCGCCATACAGGGGGGAAAGCATGTCATCCCTCTTGATCCAGAGATTGTTGTGACCCAGATGAGTGAGTTTGTGAACAGGCGAAACAGATATGCCGAGATCTATCCAGCTGATTTTATCTTTGAGGTCTGGAAAATATTTGAATAACACAGGTTGTTTTTTTATTGTGTTTAGTCCTGACATCAAGTTTTCCTCAATAGATTTTGTTGATCATTATTCTGGTAAATAACTTTTCCTCCACAAATGGTTTGTACAATGCTGATGCCCTGGATCTTTTGAGGTGATAAAGATAATGGGTTTTGGTTCAATATAACCATGTCTGCGCGTTTTCCCACGCTGATGCTTCCCTTAACGCTTTCTTCAAATTGGGCATAAGCAGCGTCAATGGTAAACATACGGATTGCTTCATAAACGCTAATCCCCTGCTGTGGCTCAAAACCTTCACGTGTTACACAACACTGTATTGCGTGGAGCACATCAAGAGATTCTATTGGCGCATCAGATGCACCTGCAACCTTTATACCGGCATCTAGAAGCGCACGGAGCGGATAAACCCATTTTGCACGATCCTGACCAAGACGCTTGTAGAGCCAGCCTTTTTCCGAATGAATGAAAAGGGGTTGAGTGGATACAACTAAACCCAAACGGGAAATATCTGCAAGCATTTCTGCATCAAGCAGTGAAGCATGCTCTATCCTGTGCCGATGATCCTTTTTCGGGTATTCCTTCAATAGGCGATCATACAGATCAATGCACAAACGGTTTGCAGCATCACCAATTGCATGGATAGCGATTTGAAGCCCTGCTTTGTGTGCGACAAGCATACGCCGGAATATTTCCTCTGGCGAAAGAGTTAAAAATCCTTTTTTGTCAGGCTGATCTGAGAAGGGTTCTCTCATGTACGCTGTGCATGAGCCGAATGTACCATCAGCCCAGAATTTTAATCCACCTATTCTGAATTGTGATCCAATTGCTTGATTATGAAGAGCGCTCTTTCGTGCTTCCTCTATTGGCGAGACATCATGAGCGACAAGAATACTGTAGAGATTGATAGGGATGAAATCGAGAAGTAAACTCATGAGCATTACATCATATTCGCCCTGTTTTCCAAACACGCCCTCGGCGTCTGTTTGCAGGATAATGCCTGCAGATGTAATCCCATATGCAGCGATTTTTTTAAAGATCGTTTTTGCAGTATCAATGATGGTTTCTATTGGTGGCATAGGCATTGCGCCAAATGGAATCTGTACAGCTGTTTCACGGAAAGGGCCTAAAGGGTATCCATCTGACGCGCGATCAATTTTTCCACCTTCTGGATCTTTTGTGGAAGCTGAAACGCCGGCAGCTTCTATTGCCCTGGTATTGGCTATTGCCATGTGGCCATCGCGTTTTACAATAATTGCCGGACGATCAGGACATGCGACATCAAGGTCATGGCGTGTTAGCAATCTGGGAGGATAGAGTTTTTCCTCATCGAACTGAAGCCCGATGACCCAGGCAGAAGATTGATCTTTTTGTGCAGCTTTTTTTAGTTCTTCTTGAAGCTCTTCTATTGTAGTCACGCCATTAAGATCAGCGCACATTTCATATACAATCATACCC
>JAGVNP010000021.1 GCA_020053185.1 Deltaproteobacteria bacterium
ATCCTGCAACCATCATGACAGACCCGAACATGTCTGATCGTACCTATATAGAACCCATTACTCCTGAGGCTGTGGAAAAGATCATTGAAAAAGAGCGGCCGGATGCCATCCTTCCCACATTAGGTGGCCAAACAGGGCTCAATGTGGCAGTGGAAGTGGCCAGACGTGGGGTGTTTGCGCGCTATGGCGTAGAGATGATAGGTGCATCTGAAGCGGTGATTCACAAAGCTGAAGACCGCGAAAAATTCCGGCATGCCATGGAGCATATCGGTCTAAGGGTTCCTAAAAGCGGATTTGCCAGGACCATGAAAGAGATTTTTCCCATTGCCTCTTCAATCGGGTTTCCCCTTATCATCCGGCCCTCATTTACCCTGGGAGGCATTGGCGGGGGCATTGCATACAATGTGGAGGATCTTGAGGCAATTGCAAAGTCAGGGCTTGATGCAAGCATGATAAGCGAGATCATGATTGAAGAGTCTGTAATCGGCTGGAAGGAATATGAGCTAGAGGTCATGCGGGACAAAGCAGACAATGTGGTTATCATCTGCTCTATAGAGAACATGGACCCTATGGGTGTGCATACAGGCGATTCCATCACAGTTGCACCGGCACAGACGCTTACTGACAAGGAATACCAGCGCATGAGGGATGCGGCAATCGCCATTATGCGTGAGATCGGAGTCGACACCGGAGGGTCCAATGTCCAGTTTGCCGTCAATCCAAAGGACGGAGAGCTTGTAGTGATCGAGATGAATCCGCGGGTTTCCAGGTCTTCCGCGCTTGCTTCCAAGGCAACAGGATTTCCCATTGCAAAGATCGCGGCAAAACTCGCAATCGGCTATACATTGGATGAGATTAAGAACGATATCACAAAAGAAACATATGCCTCATTTGAACCTGCAATTGACTACTGTGTGGTAAAGATCCCCAGATGGACATTTGAAAAATTTCCCGAGACCCAGGATTTGCTCACCACATCCATGAAGTCAGTGGGCGAAACCATGGCAATAGGCAGGACATTCAAGGAATCGCTTCACAAGGCGATCCGTTCGCTCGAGATCGGACGCTTCGGTCTGGGCGGATCGATAGAAGATACACCTGAAAAAAGGCAGCAGATTGTTTCAAAGCTCATTACCCCGAACTCTTCCCGTCTTTTTGCCATTGCTCAGGCATTGAAGCTCGGAATGAATATTGAAGAGATCTATAAGATGAGCAATATAGATCCCTGGTTTTTGACCCAGATCAAGGAAATGGTTGATGCTGAAACTGTTCTTAGTAAGACTAAGCCAACGCCTGATTTGCTAAAGGAAGCAAAAGAACTCGGATTCTCAGACCGGAACCTTGCATCACTCTGGGGCATGAGTGAGCAAGAAGTAAGAGATCTGCGTTACAAAGAAAATATTGTTCCGGTCTATAAGCTGGTGGACACCTGCGCAGCAGAGTTCGAAGCCTATACGCCCTATTATTATTCCACTTATGAAACAGAAGACGAGGCAAAAAGATCAGACAAAAAAAAGGTTGTTATCTTAGGTGGCGGCCCGAACAGAATCGGCCAGGGCATTGAGTTTGACTACTGCTGTGTGCATGCATCGCTAGCACTGCGGGATGCCGGATATGAGAGCATCATGATCAATTCCAATCCAGAAACCGTGAGCACTGATTATGATATCTCTGACAAGCTCTATTTTGAGCCTCTGACTTTAGAAGACGTGCTCCACATAATCCGCAAGGAAGATCCTGATGGCGTGATCGTGCAGTTTGGCGGCCAGACGCCCTTGAATCTTGCAAAAGATCTGACAAAGGCAGGGGTAAAGATCATTGGCACTTCGTCAGAGTCAATTGACCGGGCAGAGGACAGAGAAAAATTCCACGAGATCGTGGAAAAATTGAAGCTCAGTCAGCCGGAAAGCGATATTGTCTTGACCACGGAAAAGGCTGTATCTGTTGCGCAGAAAATCGGTTATCCTGTGTTGGTAAGGCCATCATATGTGCTGGGCGGCCGTTCCATGGAGATCATCTATGATGCAAAGTCCCTGAAGAAATTCATGAATACAGTGCTGCAGATATTTCCTGACAATCCCATACTAATCGACAAATTTCTGGAAGATGCCATCGAGGTAGATGTGGATTCTATAAGCGACGGCAATATCACAGTGATCGGCGGTATCATGGAGCATATCGAGGAGGCTGGTATCCATTCAGGTGACAGTGCATGTGTGCTTCCGTCCATAACCATCTCTGAAAATATGATTGCCCAGATCGAGCATCAAACCAAAACTATTGCAGAAGAGCTTAAAGTGATAGGTCTGATGAATATCCAGTATGCGATCAAGGACGGTAAGCTTTATGTGCTTGAGGTCAATCCCAGGGCATCGAGAACAGTGCCGTTTGTGAGCAAGGCAATAGGAAAGCCCCTTGCACAACTTGCCACCAAGGTGATGCTTGGGTATTCATTGAAAGACTTGGGATTTACCAAAAAAATAATGCCTCCCCATGTTTCGGTAAAAGAGGCAGTGTTCCCGTTCAATCGTTTTCCAGGTGCAGAGGTTGTGCTTGGCCCGGAGATGAGGTCTACAGGCGAGGTCATGGGCATAGATACCTCGTTCGGTATTGCCTATGCAAAGGCGCAGATGGCAACCAATTTCAAAATACCTCTTGAAGGCAATGTCTTTATCAGCGTACATGATTATCTCAAGGATAAGATTACACCTGTGGCAGCTGCATTTGCTGATATGGGATTTACACTGCTTGCAACAAGTGGCACTTACAGGCATCTTAAGGCAAAGGGAATCAAGGCAAAGTCAGTATTCAAGGTGAGTGAGGGAAGGCCCAATGTGGTGGATCACATAAAGAACAACGAAATTCATCTGATAATCAATGCGAGCATAGGCAGAAGACCTTCTGCTGATGCATATCAGATCAGGCAAAGTGCAGTTGCTTACAATGTGCTCTACACCACGACCATGTCTGCATCCAAGGCAGTGTGTGAGGCAATACGTGCCATGAAGGATAGAAACTGGGAGGTTTCTCCTCTTCAGGAATATTACAAATCAATCAAAGGGTAAAATGAAAGAGTTTAGGCACAAAGGCACTGAGTACCAAAGGCACAAAGTTTTTCTATGTGCCTCTGTGCCTTTGTCCCTTGGTTACTGGCTCACTAGATCAACTATTTGTGAGGTGTAGTTATGTCGCATACTAAATATATCTTTATTACCGGCGGTGTGCTTTCTTCTCTGGGCAAAGGACTTGCAGCTGCAGCAATTGGAGCACTGATGGAAGCGCGGGGGCTTACGGTCACCAACGTAAAGCTGGATCCTTACATCAATGTTGATCCTGGAACCATGAGTCCGTTTCAGCACGGCGAGGTCTTTGTGACTGATGACGGCACAGAGACCGATCTTGATCTTGGCCACTATGAGAGGTTCACATCCAGCCATCTCTCTGCAAAAAATAATTTTACCACAGGCCAGGTCTATGATGCAGTGATACAGAAAGAAAGGAAGGGAGAATATCTTGGCAAGACCGTGCAGGTAATCCCACACATCACTGATGAGATAAAATCCAGGATCAAATCAGCTGCAGAAGGATATGATATTGCCATCATCGAGATAGGCGGAACAGTGGGTGATATCGAGTCGCTTCCGTTCCTTGAGGCGATCAGGCAGTTTAATTTTGACATGGGAAAGAACAATGTCATCTACATACACCTTACCCTGGTTCCCTATATTCGTACAGCAGGCGAGCTCAAGACAAAACCAACCCAGCACTCGGTTCAGAAGCTCAGAGAGATAGGCATACAACCACAGATTCTGCTCTGCCGCGCAGAAAAAAGAATTTCTCAGGAATTAAAAGAAAAGATTGCCCTATTCTGCAATGTGGAAGCTGGTGCAGTGATCAATGCAGTGGATGTG
>JAGVNP010000105.1 GCA_020053185.1 Deltaproteobacteria bacterium
CTCTTTACTTCTCTTAAGAGCACATTGAATGCCTCTGGAAGTCCTGGCTCCAGTTCATGCTGACCCCGCACAATAGACTCATACATCCTGGTTCTTCCTGCAACATCATCTGATTTTACAGTTAAGAACTCCTGAAGAGAGTATGCGGCACCATAAGCTTCAACTGCCCAGACTTCCATTTCTCCGAGTCTCTGCCCGCCGAACTGAGCTTTGCCTCCCAGAGGTTGCTGAGTAACCAAAGAATATGGTCCAATGGATCTCGCATGAATCTTATCATCCACAAGGTGATGGAGTTTCAGCATATACATAACTCCCACAGTCACCTTTCCATCGAATGGCTGACCTGTTCTCCCGTCAAAGAGAGTGACCCGTCCTCCATCCGTAACATTACCAAGCTCCATCATGGACTTGATGTCCTCTTCTGTTGCAGAATTAAATACAGGAATAGCAATATGCAGGCCTTCCTTCTTGATATCCTGGACAAGCTGGAATAACTCATCTTTTGACATTTCCTTTAAAATCTTATCCATCCTCTTTGAAGAGTATATTTTTCTTAGGAATGCCTCCAGCTTTTCTATGGAAACTTCTTTTTCTGTCATTTTATTGATTGCTTTTCCCACGCCATTCGCAACCCATCCCAAATGCGCCTCAAGAATCTGACCTACATTCATTCTCGATGGAACGCCTAGCGGATTGAGCACTATATCTACCGGGGTACCGTCTTCGAAAAACGGCATATCTTCTTCGGGAAGAATTTTTGATATAACTCCCTTGTTGCCATGTCTCCCTGCCATCTTGTCCCCCACAGAGAGCTTCCTCTTTATTGCGATGTAGATCCGCACCATCTTATTCACGCCAGGCGGAAGCTCATCACCTTCTCCGAGTTTTTCTATCTTGGCATCATAGAGCTTTTTTATAAATTTCTGCTGATATTCAAAATTCTTTACTATATCTTCTACTTCATGTTCTGCCTTGGAAGCATCTTTTAAGCGTATATCCTTTATATCATCAAGAGAAAGCGTATCCAAAATCTCCTTTGTAAGCGTGGCACCGGCTTTTGCAATAACAACTCCACGACGTCCGGTAATAGGGGATTTCAGCTTTTTCCCAACAAACAACTTATCCAGTTTCTTCCTTGCAACCATGGAGACTACTTCTATCTCGTCTCCCTCATCCTTCTTCAGCTTGGCGGTCTCGGCTGCTTCTATTTGCAGGGTGCGCTCATCTTTGGTCTGGCTGCGCCTGGTAAATATCTTTGTATCGATCACGATCCCTTCTATTCCAGGCGGGACCCTGAGAGAAGAATCTTTAACTTCGCTTGCCTTTTCTCCAAATATAGCTTTAAGAAGCTTTTCTTCTGGCGTGAGCTGGGTCTCTCCTTTTGGCGTGACCTTACCTACCAGAATATCCCCTGTTTTGACTTCTGCCCCGATCAGTATAATACCAGAATCATCCAGGTTCTTGAGTGCTTCTTCTCCTGCATTCGGAATGTCGCGTGTGATATCTTCAGTTCCCAGTTTTACATCCCGGGCCATAATTTCGAATTCTTCTATGTGAACAGAGGTATAAAAATCCTCCTTAACCACCCGCTCGCTGATAAGGATTGCATCTTCATAGTTGTATCCGCACCATGGCATGAATGCCACGGTCAGATTTCTTCCCAGCGCAAGCTCGCCATTGCTTGTCGCAGGCCCGTCAGCAATGATCTGTCCTTTTGATATCCGCTCACCCTTCCTGACAATCGGCTTTTGATTGAAGGAGGTGTTCTGATTAGCCCTCTTGAATTTCAGAAGCTTGTAAACATCAACCCCTGAATCTTCCTTCTTCTCTTCAGCTTTATCAGCAATTACAACTATGCGCTGCCCATCGACATCCCAGACAACACCATCTCTGCCTGCAACCACACAGACTCCGGAATCCCTTGCAACTACCTGCTCCATGCCTGTGCCGATAACGGGTGGCTTTGGAAATAATAGCGGCACTGCCTGGCGCTGCATGTTTGATCCCATAAGTGCTCTGTTTGCGTCATCATGTTCCAAAAATGGGATCATATTAGCAGACACACTGAACAACTGATCAGTGGCAACGTCCATGAGGGTTATATCTTCTCTTGGCACCAGTCCGTATTCGCCGTTCTTGATGCGAACCCTCACCATTTCTGCTTCTATCTTGCCGTTTTTGTCAACCGGCTCTGTTGCCTGAACTATGACCTCAGGGTCTTCATACATTGCGCTTAGATATTTTATCTCTTTTGTAACCACTCCGTTTTTGACAATGTAATAAGGGGTCTCGATAAAACCAAATTCATTCACCCTTGCATACGTGCTCAAAGAAACAATAAGTCCGATATTCGGTCCCTCGGGCGTCTCTATAGGGCATATCCTTCCATAATGTGAAGGATGCACGTCTCTTACCTCAAACACTGCCCGCTCCCTTGTAAGTCCGCCAGGACCCAAGGCAGAGAGCCTTCGCTTATGAGTTATTGCAGAAAGAGGATTGGTCTGATCCATAAACTGACTCAACTGGCCGGACCCGAAAAACTCTCTTACCACAGCTGTAATTGGCTTGGGATTTATCAAGTTATTGGGCATCATTGTCTCTACGTCCTGAATGCTCATTCTTTCCTTGATTGCCCGTTCCATTCGCACCAAACCTATACGATACTGATTCTCCAGCAACTCTCCTACAGATCTGACCCGCCTGTTCGACATATGATCGATATCATCTGTTTCCTTGCCAGAGGCTCCATCTTTGAGGTCAAGAAGATATTTTATAGTAAGCAGAATATCCTCTTTCCTCAGCACCCTAAGATCAAGCGATGCTTCTTCGTTGCTGACTTCCAACTTCCTGTTGAGTTTTAACCTGCCCACCCGCGAGAGATCATAGTATCCAGAGTTGAAAAAGAGATTTTCAAAATAGGTGTTCGCGATCTCAACAGTAGGAGGGTTAGATGGTCTGAGCCTCCGGTAAATCTCTATGATAGCTTCGTGTGCAGTATCGACCTTATCCAGAGCCAAAGTCATGCTGAGCGAAGAGCTGAACCGCGATTCGTCAATAAAGATGGTCTTGATCTCTGAGATGCCAGAACTGTGGATCTTTTTCAAAAGACTTTCCGATATCTCATCGTTTGCCTCTGCGATAATCTCGCCAGTGGCACGATCTACCAGATCTTCGGCCAGCTTCTTTCCAATAAGATAAGTCTCTTCCCATACAATGGGCTCGATCGCCTTACCGGCTATCTTTTTTGCAGCAACAGGACTGACTTTTCTTCCTGCCTTTACTATTATCTCATCAGAGCCTTTTATCTTTATATCTATATCCACCTTGAGACCCAAAAGGTCATCAATGTGTATTGTTTGATAGACTTTATCATTTTTAAAAGTAAAATATTCTTTTATATAATAGCTGGAGAGAATTGCCTGATTATCATACCCCATTGCTTTTAAGAGGATCGTTGCAGCCATCTTTCTCCTGCGGTCAATACGCAGGTAAAGTATGCCTTTTGAATCAAACTCAAAGTCAATCCAAGAACCTCTCATGGGGATAATTCTCGCCGAGTGAAGAACCTTGCTTGAAATAGTTGGTTTTATACTCGTCTTGTCAAAAAATACCCCTGGAGAACGATGAAGCTGGCTTACGATAACCCGCTCTGTGCCATTCACGACAAATGTTCCGGCCGGGGTCATAAGAGGAATTTCTCCAAAATATACTTCCTGCTCTTTAATATCTCTTATATTTTGAGTTCCCGCCTCTTCATCGCGATCCCACACTACCAGGCGCACCTTCAATGTCATTGGGGCACCATAGGTGATACCTTTCTGAACGCACTCCTCGATGTCATACTTTGGCTCACCAATATGGTATTCAACAAACTCTAACGACGCGTCCTCGTTGAAATCCTTTATAGGAAAGACGGATTTAAATACTGTTTGAAGGCCCATATCTTTTCTTTTCTCCGGAGATACGTCTTTCTGGAGAAAATCACTGTAAGACCTTTTCGGCAGTTCAACGAGGTCAGGTATATCAGCAAACCTGAGCACTCTTTCAAACGTCTTCCGCCTTACTTTAGGATCTAAAAGGATATTTTTCATATTGTATAATCCTCTTTTTCTTCTGTAGATACAAAAGGGGGGCAAGCTATGCTAGCCCCCCAGAAAGTTGCCTTTAGTTTACTTACTTTATCTCCACAGAGGCGCCGGCTTCTTCTAATTTCTTCTTTGCTTCCTCTGCTTCTTCCTTGGAAACCTTTTCCTTTACGGTCTTTGGAGCTCCTTCAACCAGGTCTTTGGCTTCTTTCAATCCCAGGGTTGTGAGTGAGCGTACTACTTTGATGACCTGAATTTTCTGTGCGCCTCCGTCCTTCAGCACCACATCAAACTCTGTCTTCTCTTCTACAGGTGCAGCTGCGGCACCGCCTGCAACAGCAGCTACTGCAACTGCCGGAGCAGCTGCGCTTACACCAAATTTGTCTTCCAGTTCCTTTACCAGTTCTGACAGCTCAAGCACTGTCATATTTTCAATAAAGCTTATTACGTCCTGTTTTGTAATATTCGACATTCTTATACTCCCCCTTTACTGTGCTTTACTCTTTTGTTCTTCTATTGCCTTAAGTGCGTACATAAATTGCCGTGGTATTGCAGCGAGCACACCTACAAAATTGCTTACCGGCGCATTGATCGCTCCGAGCAACCGTGCAAGTAAGATCTCTCTGCTTGGTATCGTTGCAAGCTCATAGACATCCTTTTTGTCCATCACCTGGGTCTTGATAACCCCGCCCCGAATGCCCAGTTTCTCATTTGCCTTTGCAAATTCTACCAGGGCCTTGGCAACTGCAACAGGGTCACCCTTTGTAGTCACAATTGCAGTAGGGCCGACAAAAAGATCTTCAATCTTGCTCACACCTGTGTCTTTAGCTGCGATACTAAGCAGGGTGTTTTTTACTACCCTGCACCGACCACCAACCTGCCTGACATTTGACCGCAGTTGGGTCATTGCCTCCACATTTAAGCCCGTATAGTGAGTAACAAACACACAGTTACTCGCTGCAAGGTCTTCATGCAGACTCTCTACTAATACTTTTTTATCTTCCTTTTTCAATAAGCACTCCTCCCTTCTTTTATCTTTTAAAGCCTGGCAAAGATAAAACTAGGAGCTACCCAGTCTCGGCAGGATTTATGCTTTTTAAAGCACCTGCTGTCTTTAACCAGAGTCTTCTTCCCTACTTCAAGGTAGCCACTGCCTCAAACGGATCAATTCTCACCCCGGGACCCATAGTGCTCGAAAGAGCAAATCCCTTGATGTATGTCCCCTTGCTTGCAGATGGCTTCATCCTTACAATAAGATCCAGCAATGACTTTACGTTATCCATAAGCTTCTCTTTTCCAAAAGAAACTTTTCCTACGCTGCAATGCACGATGCCTGCCTTATCAACTCTAAACTCAACCCGACCAGCTTTCATTTCCCTGATGGCTTTACCAACATCAGCGGTAACTGTGCCCAACTTTGGGTTTGGCATCATGCCTCTGGGGCCCAAAATGCGTCCCAGTTTACCTGCAATACCCATCATATCAGGAGTGGCAACGACTTTATCGAAATCAAGCCATCCACCCTGTATTTTCTCTGCGAGGTCTTCACCGCCGACAAAGTCAGCGCCTGCATCCAAGGCCTCTTTCTCTTTATCACCCTTTGCAAATACCGCCACCCTCACAGACTTTCCTGTTCCGTGAGGAAGTACTACTGCACCCCGTATCATCTGATCTGCGTGTCTTGGATCTACTCCCAACCGCATTGCCACATCCACGCTTTCATCAAACTTTACGTGTGCAGCATCTAGTACGAGCGCAAGAGCCTCATCAAGGCTGTACTTCCTGGTGGGGTCCACCTTTTTTCTTGCTTCTAGATGCTTCTTCCCTGTTTTTGCCATGCTTTTCTATCCTCTCTAATCAACAATCTCTATACCCATGCTTCGGGCAGTACCGGCAATTATCCGCATTGCATTTTCAATGTCATTCGCATTCAGGTCTTTCATCTTCGTGGTCGCAATTTCTTTAACCTGAGCAGATGTAAGTTTCCCTACCTTGTCAGCTTTGGGATTCGATGATCCCTTCTGCAATCCAGCTGTCTTTATGATCAAGGTAGACGCGGGCGGCTGCTTTGTAATGAACGAAAAGGATCTATCCTTATACACCGTAATAATTACAGGTATCAGAAAACCCTTATGCTTTTCGGTTGCTGAATTGAATGCCTTGCAGAACTCCATTATATTAACCCCATGCTGACCCAGTGCCGGACCAACAGGAGGAGAAGGCTTTGCTTCACCAGCAGGTATATGAATCTTTATCTTTGTCATCACATCTTTTGCCATGATCTTTTGCCTCTTCTATTTTATTATTTATTTTTTCACTATCTGATCGAAATTAAGTTCTACTGGGGTAGATCGTCCAAATATGCTTACGAGCACTCTTACCTTGGCCTTGTCAGGTTTAACCTCGTCCACTACGCCATTGAAATTCTGGAATGGGCCATCGGTCACATTCACCTGATCGCCTCGCGCAAATTCACATACTAAACCAAGACCCTCTGATCTTCCTTCTATCTGTGCTTGTAATGTATCTACCTCAGTGTCAGGAATAATGGATGGATTATTTCTTCCGCCGACAAATCCTGTAACCTTGGGGGTGTCCATTACCACATGCCAGGTCTCATCTGTCAACTCCATTCTTACAAGGATGTATCCGGGAAAAAATTTACGGGAAGTAGACTTCTTTTTCCCCTGCACTAAAGAGATCACCTGCTCCGAAGGCACTAAAATCCCTGAGAATCTGTCTGCGCAGTTAAAGTTCTTGATCCGCTCTTCGAGGGATCTTTTTACCTTGTTCTCAAAATTCGAGTAGGTATGCACCACGTACCATTTATGATTCGTCGTAGTATCTGTCACCCTAAAACAACCCTCACTAACTGAGATAAGCCGAAGTCAATAACCCATAAAAACAGAGAGACGATCCCGGAGAGAACAAGGACTGCAATAGCTCCGGCTCCCACCTCTTTGCGGGTAGACCATGTCACCTTCTTCAGCTCTGCTCTTACTTCTAAAAAAAACTTCCGAAGTGCTTCTCTGATAATTTTTATCTTTTCCATGTTTTTAAAATTCTACCTATTGGCAGGCCAGGAGGGACTCGAACCCCCAGCATCCGGATTTGGAGTCCGGCGCTCTACCAATTAGAGCTACTGGCCTATGCCTTTCCCATTTATTTTGTCTCTTTATGCATAGTATGAACCCTACAGGAAGGACAATATTTTTTTATCTCCAGCTTGTCCTGGGTCTTCTTCTTGTTTCTTGTTGTTGTATAGTTTTTACGCTTGCATTCTTTGCACGCTAAAGTCACGATGTCTCTCATAGTTAAGAAAGTCCTATTCTGTAATTTTGACGACTACGCCTGCGCCGACGGTACGACCACCCTCGCGAATAGCAAAACGTAATCCCTCGTCCATTGCTATCGGTGTGATCAGTGATACCTCCATGGTA
>JAGVNP010000175.1 GCA_020053185.1 Deltaproteobacteria bacterium
AAACTTTTCCCAAAAAAGCCCAAGCCAAGATATCCGGAGGCCTAGAACCGGCTGATAAAGGGATATTTTCTGTTATTGGAGGGTGTTAAGTAAGAATAGATAAGGGAAAAAATAAATAAAAATTGACACATCAGTCAAAGCCTGATATTAACAAATACTTATTTTGTATATGAGGGTTACGGATGTTATTAAAAGGTCAGTTGCATATACATACGACATTCTCAGATGGAAAATTAACTCCACAGGATGCTGCTGATATTTACGCAGGTCTTGGCTTTGATTTTATTGCAATAACTGACCATGATCATCTCTTAAAATCCAATTATCGCAAAGCAATCGAATCGGTTAAAACCGACCTTATTGTATTCTACGGAATAGAGCTCACTGTGTTTGAAAAAGGCTATGTCCATGTGAACAGGATAGAGGGTGAAAAAGAAATTTTGCATGTCTTCAATCATCCCGGAGAGTATGGGCTCAGCCGTAAGCAGGTGTTAGAGCGCATACACTCAGTTGCAAAACGATATCCTCTTGATGTGGTAGAAGTCACAGATCATGGCTTCCATACACCGGAGTTTGATATACCGGAAATAAAATATCCCAAGCTGGCATCAGATGATTCCCACAACTCGATAGGATGCGGAAGGGCATGGATAGAGCTTGACTGCAAAAAGAACAAAGATTCTATCATACGTGCAATCAGACGTGGTGATTTTTGGAATTGCTATGAGAGAGGCTTAAAGAAAGAAAAAATAAAAGGCGTCTTAACTACAAATCAATTTATCCTATAGCAAAGGAGGAAGTATGGCAGGTAAACGGGTTGCAATTTGTGCTGTGGCACAGCACAAAAATGAGTCTGACCTCTGGCACAAGCGCTTTCAGGGTATGCTCCTTGATGTGCTCGAAGATATCCAGGCGCAGACAGGCGTAGATTTTTCTGAAGGCAAGGGAATCAAAACAATAGTCTCTTGCTCGGATGATGTGTTCGATGCGCGGACGATCTCAGACAATGGGGTTAGTGATGTTATTGGTGCTCAGTACCGTGCGGAAGAAAAGATGGCCCAAGAAGGGCTCAATGGAATCGGATATGCTATGGCTACCATTCTGTCCGGTCACGATGATCTGGTGTATATTGCAGGTCATTCCAAAGAGTCACAGTCTGAAAGCCGGGACATGTGCACTAACCTTGCATATGATCCTTTCTACTGCAGGCCATTGGGGCTTGATTACACCAATGTTGCAGCGCTTCAGGCAAGGGCATATATGTCCAAATCGGATGTTACGGATGAGCATCTTGCAAAAGTAGTAGTGCGGGCCAGACAGTGGGCCTCGCGTAATTCTTATGCAAATGCAACAGACATGGTCGAGTTCGGTGAGGTAATGGCTTCCCCAATGCTGTGTGATCCTATCAGAAAACTTCATTGCCACCCGGTATCAGATGGTGCGGTTGCTCTGCTTCTCGCATCAGAAGAGCGGGCAAAAGATTTTACAGATAATCCCATATGGGTAACCGGATTTGGCAACTGCATGGACAGCTATTTTCTAGGGGACAGGGATATTGCGAGCAACTTCGCACTTAAAAAGGCAGCCGAGCGTGCTTATAAGATGTCCGGGATAAAAGATCCTAAAAAAAGCATAGATCTGGCAGAAGTAATGGATAGCTTTGCATACCAGCAGCCCATGTGGCTTGAAGGCCTTGGGCTCTGCAAAGAAGGTCAGGCAGGAAGATTTATTGATGATGGCGGTTTGTCTTCATACAATGTGAATCTGTCCGGCGGCATGCTTGCAGGCAATCCCATAATGATAGGTGGTCTCTACAGGATAGCAGAAGCTGCGCTTCAGCTTAAAAAACAGGCAGCCGAACATCAGGCTTCTGATGTAGGCAAGGCTGTTGCACACAGTATCACGGGCGGCGCAGGTCAGTTTCATTCTGTTGTAGTGTTAGAGGCTTAAGGGGGAGATTATGGCAAAACAGAAAAAACATGCGAAGAAAAACAGAAATGTCGGAATTATCGGTATAGGTCAGACCGAGTATTCTTCCCATAAGGAGAATCAGAATCAGGTAGAGATGGTGCATGAGGCAGTGCGTGCTGCGCTTGAAGATGCCAAAATCACAATGGATGATGTGGACTGCGTAGTCCATGGTAATATGGAACTCTTCGAGATGATCCATCAGCCTGATCTGTGGCATTCGCTTGGCACAGGTGCATATGGAAAGAGTGAATTCAGGGTGACAACAGGAGGAACAACAGGCGCTTCCCTAGTATGCGTAGCAGATAATCTTGTTGCATCAGGCATGTATGATATCGTGCTTGCAGTGGGTCTTGAAAAACTCCAGGAAGGAAATACCACGGGTGGTATCACAAATATGGCTGATCCTCTATGGTTCCGTCATATACAGACCGGTGCACTTACCGGTACTACCGCATCTGCGATGATAGAAGAATTCGGCGAGGATCGCGCCAAAAGGGCTGCGATGAGGTACAGGATCATGATGGATAAGCATGCATGCCTCAATCCGCGGGCGCACAGAAGATTTGGCCTTGATTATGATCAGATCGATGACCTGATGAATACCTCTCCTCAATTGGTAGGAGAACTCAGGCTCATACATATGTGCTCCCAGAGTGACGGAGCATGCGTGATGATTTTTGCATCTGAAGAAAAGGCAAAAGAGCTGAGCGATAAACCGATCTGGATCAGAGACCATATTACCGTGCATCGTGAAGAGACATTCAATATCTTTGGATACAAAAAGCCGGAGATGACCCATCATTATGCAGCAAAAAAACTCTTTGGCCGGAACGGGATAAACGATCCGATCGATTACTTTGATGTGTTTGAGATGTATGATCCTTCTGCATGGTGGGGTCTTGACTGGCTTCGGGAGTTCTTCCTCTTAAAGGGAGATGAGCATATCAAAATGCTTGAAAGAGGTGATTTTGATATAGACGGCAAGATTCCGCTCAATCCGTCCGGAGGGGTTATTGCTACCAATCCTATCGGAGCTACTGCCATGCTGAGACCGGCTGAAGCTGCTCTTCAGATCAGAGGTGATGCAGGGGCTCACCAGATACCCAAAGAAGTAAAACATGCCCTGGCATCAGGATTTGGCGGCACAATGTGGACTGTCTTAATCATGCTTGAGAAATATCTAGACTGGTAGGGGGTAGATTATGGCTGAATATTTCGGAACAACAGTTGAAGATATATTTAATACAATGGAGAAACGCTTCCGGATCGAGGGAGCAAAAGGTGTTGATGCTGTCATCGGGTATAATGTATCCGGAGAAGGCGGAGGCAAATGGAAGGTCACTGTCAAGAATGATACGTTGAAGGTAGAAAAAATTGAGGGTGATCTTGGCTCGTGCTCTGTAATCACAATTGCAGATGCTGAGACATTTGTGGGAGTCACTATCGGCAAAATAGATGGCGGCACAGCGTTTTCATCCGGCAAGGTAAAGGTTGACGGAGACATTGGAATACTCGTGAATGTATTGCCAAAATTGTTCAACAAATACACACCTCCTGCAAAGGAAGCCACTGCAAAGGATATTATTGAGTCCATGGCTGTCCGTTTTCGGCCTGAAAAGGCTGAAGGTTTAGATATCAGTATCGGATATGATCTTACCGGAGATGGCGGCGGGAAGTGGTCAGCAATTGTAAAGGACAAGACATGTACACTGAAAGAAGGTCTTGCCCCAAATTGCACAGTTACCATGATTATGTCTGCCAAGGTATTTGTAGGCTTAAACCTTGGGCTCATTGATGGAACAGCTGCATTTACCTCTGGACAGGTCAAGATCGAAGGTGATTTTGCTGCAGCAGGTCTTACCGGAAAACTCTTTGAAAAATTCAAGCTCAAAGGCGCGGAAGAGGCTGAAGAATTCATATCTTTGAAATGCACCCCGTCAATAGAATACCGGTTTGCAACCGGGCCTACCATGGGTAAATGGTTTGAGGGGCTCAAAGAGAAAAAATTCTATGCAACCAAATGCCCGAAATGTGGCAGAACCCAGGTTCCACCCCGCGAAATTTGTGCGAATTGCAGGGTTAGGTGTACCGAATTTGTGGAACTGGGGCCAAAGGCCACAGTAACCCTTATTGATAAGGTATATTATGCAAGCCCGGATCCTCTGACAGGAGAAGTTAGAGAGACGCCCTACAGCGGAGTGTTCATCATGATGGATGGTGCAACAGATGAAGACAACTTTGCACATGAACTTAAACGAGAGGACCTTCCGAGAATAAAATCAGGAATGAGGGTTCGGCCTGTGTGGGCAGATAAGCGTACGGGATGTTACAAAGATCTTCTATACTTTGAGATTGACGACTAGAAGGGGGAATTATGACTATTCATAAAGAAGACACCCAAAACT
>JAGVNP010000230.1 GCA_020053185.1 Deltaproteobacteria bacterium
AGGTAAGTCTTCGATCTCGCCTTGACAAGGTATAAGGTAGTCGGTAATTGATAATGGGGATTGATGAACCGGAGAGGAGATGCTTATGGCGGGTTCTGTGAATAAAGTGATATTAATCGGAAGGCTTGGGAAAGACCCTGAGATGAGGTTTACCCAAAATGGTAAGCCGGTAACGAATTTCAGCATTGCAACAAACGAGGTATGGTTAGATCAGGCAGGCGGAAAGCAGGAAAAAACAGAATGGCACAGGATCATTGCATGGGGCAAGCTGGCAGAAAACTGTGCGAAACTGCTCTCAAAAGGCAAGCTTGTCTACATTGAGGGAAGATTGCAGACGAGATCATGGGATGACCGTGACGGCAACAAACGGTATACAACCGAGGTTGTGGCAAATCAGATGCAGATCATGAGCCCGATAGAAGGTGCTGGCGCTGGGGCTGGACCAGGGGAAGAAATTTCTGCTGAATCGTCCCATGGACCTGACGAAGGGTCTCCTCATTCCGGCGAGGAATTTGACGACATACCGTTTTAAATAGAGGCACAAAGGCACAAAGTTTCAAAGGCACAAAGTGATATTTGCTTTGTGCCTTATTTAATATTCGATATTGGTTTTATCATTTATGCGGAGCAATCAGTAAGCGAAAGGAATGATACAATGATTTTTATTGTAGTAGGCATGCCAGCAGCTGGAAAGAACATAGCCCGGGAATATGCAGAGTCAAAAAATATCCCTTATTTTGCAACAGGCGATCTCGTGCGCGCTGAGGTGAAGAAACAAGGGCTTGAGGCAAATGCAGAGAATACCAAGCAGGTTTCTGACAAGATGAGGGGAGAAGACGGCATGGGTGTGACGCGCTATGCACTTACATCTGCCCTGGCAGCAAAAAGCAAAGCTGTGTTCATGGAAGGTATGCGCTCGCTGCCCGAGATTGCACTTGTAAAAGAAAAAGCAGATGCTGTGGTCATTGCTTTTCTCGCACCAAGAAAAATGCGGCTTAGTCGTATCGCATCCAGGGGAAGGGCTGATGACTCTATCGATGCTTTTGATGCGCGGGATCAGAGAGAGATCGCATATGGCGCAAGCGTGCCTATTGCACTTGCTGATGAATATATTCTCAATACAGACACAATGAAGGATGCGATATCTGCACTGGATGAGATTGTGAAGAACTACACTGTGAAGTGATAGAACATAGAAGCTTGTGACGAGTAACGAGTGAATAGTAACGAGAAAAACCCCTTTTAACTATTTACTCGTCACTTGTTACTTGTCACTCCGTTTAACTGGGAATTTGAAAATGATTAATGAGATCAAAAATTTTGCTCTTGAAACCCTTTCCAGATCAAAGGTGAGCCATGACTGGGATCATACCGAGCGGGTGTATAAGCTCTGCATGCACATAGGAAAGGTCGAAGGAGCTGACTTGAAAGTGCTTGCAATCGCAGCCTATCTGCATGACATTGCACGCTCAGAGCAGGACAAATCAAAAGGCAAAATCTGCCATGCAAAGCGGGGCGCAGAAATTGCCGAGAAGCTTCTGGATAAATATCCTCTTCCAGATGAGCAGAAGGCCAACATTATCCACTGCATCAGGTCACATCGATTTAGGGAAAATCACGAACCAGAGACTCTGGAAGCAAAGATTTTGTTTGATGCAGACAAGCTCGATGCAATCGGATCAGTAGGTATTGCCAGGGCATTTCTGTTTGCAGGCGAGGTTGGTGCAAGACTTCATAATAAATCACGCAATATTGAAGGCACAACATCATACTCGAGTGAAGATACAGGATACAGGGAATACAAGATAAAACTTTCAAAGATCAAAGACCGCATGCTTACAAGAGAAGGCAAGCACATAGCACAAGAACGCCATGCATTCATGGAAGAATTCTTTGAGCGGTTCCTGCAGGAGTATGAGGGAATGAAATAGACGTAAGGAGTAAGGAAGTAAACAGTAAGAAGTGAAAAGTAAAAAGTTGACGGCTTCATAAAGATCAGGGAAAACACCTCTATGTCATTCCCATGAAAATGGGAACCCAGTCTTTTTCGATAATTGTATACTCTCTAGGTTCCCGCCTTCGCGGGAATGACAACTCTTTTGCGATTAGAGATTTCTTGACATAACAGCGTTAATCGATAATATAGTTTACCTAAAGCATTGGCGATGCATTTGAATCTTATGAGAGGTGGACATTATGATAAAAGAAATTCAAAATATTTCTTTGAAAATGGATGAATTAATCAAGGTGTTAACACCTCCAAGTTTTTATCTTAACTGGTCTTTTTGGAGTACATTAGTTTTAATAATCACATTATTATTTTTAATCTGGTATACGATTGAAACTCATAAACTTGCTATTCAAGCAAAAGATAATAATTTAAGGCCCGTGGTTTTACGTAGCGGATATTTGAATAAATGGGAAGATCTTCGATATACTTTTAGAGATAACAAATTAGAAACAGGAACACCACTCCAATTCACAATTCTGAAAAATATAGCAACAAGCATTAGAGGGTATGTAATAGTAAATGGCGAACGGTATAAATTACTTTTTGGGAATGATATTTCAAAGATCGATCAAAATGAAATTAGTTTTTTGGAGCAATGGGGATGGATGAAGCCAGATACATGTATTTATGCTCTTTTCAATGAAACAGGCCAAAAATCCGATAAACCCAATCAAATTGTTATTCAATATAAAGATATCGAGGGAAATTCATATTACACGGTTGAGAATAGAAATTTTGATCAAAAATCGTTTAAAGGAAAAATCAAAACGTAAAAAGCAATACACCCCATACTTTCAATCGTCACTTATGTTGGAACGTAGCAGAAATTCTGATGTTCTTAACTTTATAACCTGCCGGTACAAATATGTGCTGTTTTACGTGAGTTCGCTTGACCTTGAAGGTCTAGTCTGATAATGCTCTAGCTTCATTCATGGGGAGTTTAAGAAAATGACCAAAGTTAAAACATTCACCAAGATGGCAGG
>JAGVNP010000196.1 GCA_020053185.1 Deltaproteobacteria bacterium
ACTGTTGCCACCCAGGTGCAGCATGGAAATCACACTGTCAGGGATTATATTTTTTATATCCCTGGTGACTGCTGTAACTGCTGTTTTTACAGGGCCGTTATCTTCTGTATGCACAGACTGCCACATGCCTATGATCATCAGGACAGATGCAGCGCATAAACATATGGTTAAAACTATAAGATGCGATCTCTTCATATGTTCCATCCCTCAAATAAGATTTTTATCATAATTCGTTTTTTCTGTCATTTAAACTTCAAAGCTCTATTTACCCACTTATTGATTGAGTAACGACTATGCTGTCATTGCGAGCGAAGCGAAGCAATCTCAAAACCTGTGATTTTAGTAGGATTGTCACGTCGCTAAAGCTCCTCGCAATGACTTATGTAAATATCTCTTGATTCTAGGAGATCCTTCACGGTCAGATTCCTCAAATTTGTTCGTAATGACAATCACTTCTGATTTTAAAATAGAGGGGTAAGGATTGCCTCCTTACCCCTAAGCTCATATTTCCTTGTAATCCTTATTATGGCCCTGATATTTCACCGGCAATAAGGGCACCATCTATCCAGGCCTCACCTGGATCTCCTTCAGTGTCACCAGCTCCGCCGTCAACATTAATAGCTGGAGATGTATTCACTGTTGTGCCTCCGAATGACCAGATATCGATATACCCGCCATCACCGCCGTAGCCATCAGAGTCTATAAGTTGATTGCCTGCACCTCCATTGAACCAGAGTTCTCCGCTAAGTGTAACAATATCGCCATAAATGTAGAGATCTCCAACGCTTCCGCCATAGAATCCGGCTCCGCCTGTGGCAATTAAGTCACCGCTGTTTACGACATTACCATTGGAAAGGATGCTTAGCGGATCGGAATTACCTCCACCCATATAATAGGCTCCGGTTCCGTATGACCAGTAATCATGACCGGAGTCTCCACCCTGTCCGCCTAGCATGGTAATTTCTCCGCTGTTTTCCGCATACGCAAGGCCGATTATATAAAGATGTCCGCTGTTACCGCCATACTCAGTATCTTTGTTGCCTCCGCCTGAGAGATCCATATTGCTGGCATTGATGACATATGAATTCTGGTCATACCATTGGGTCTCTTCATCATAAGCAGCCTCATCATTGCCTGTCCTGAAACGGATATTTCCGCCAGAACCGCCATAATACCCGTTTCCACCGCGTGAAATTATATCTGGAACTGTGCATACGATATGGCCGGGCAGTATAGCTCCTTCAAGCTGTCCATATTCCCTATCATTCTCATCATAAGGCACACCAGTAGTTGATACGCGCAGTCTGCCGCCTTGTCCGCCTTCGTAATCATCGTCGACAAGTGCATCTCCACCTGAAAAGTCAAACTGGGAATAGCCGACAAATTTCACAGTAGGGGCCTTAGTTAGATCTCTTGTATATCCCTCAGAGCCGCCATCTGTATCTGTGCCTGCATTGACAAACATAACTCCTCTGTCGCCCGGATATGCTGTACCATAGGCAGACTCGTTTCCGGCACCATTCCCGCCATCAAGAGAGATATGGTTTGTAACTTCGATAGAGCCTGCAACACCGTAGCCGCTGTCAACATAGGCTGTCTTTGAGACTTCGCCCTGGTCAGTAGCATCCTCATTAGTGGAATAGGTGTCTATATCAAGATAACCGCCAGAACCGCCATAATATCCGGATCCCATGCCTATGCCGCCGTCTGCAAAAATAGCACCTGATGTCTTGACATCTCCGCCATAGGCTTCCATGTCAATGTATCCGGCAGATCCGCCATAAGCCTGCTCGTCAGCATCTGTAGCATCGCCGCCGTTTGCAGACAGATCACCCGAATTGATGACACTGCCTCTGCCGCCCATCATGCCGGCGCAAAGATAAATGGTATCAGGACCTGCATAACCTCCTCCGAATGCGCCATCACCGCCATTTGTGGAAAGATCGCCTGCATTTTGAACGCTCGCATAGGACCAAAGGTTAATCCCACCGCCATATCCGCCGGAATCTTCTGAGCCTGTACCGCCGTTTGCAGCAATATCACCTGTGTTGGTCAAAGTACCACCTGACCACAGGAGAACAACAGCTGCATTTCCGCCGTCAGTGCCATTACCTCCTGAAACATCGATAGGGCCGGTATTTACAATGGAGTAGCTGTCAATCCAGAGGCAGCTAAAAGCGCCAGAGGAATTATAGACCGAGCTGTTTCCGCCTTCTGCATTATCCCCGTCTCCGCCTGACGCATCAATTGTGCCTTTCAGCATGCAGCCTGAATAAACGTCTATGTCAATCTCGCCGCCATCTCCGCCTCTCTCGCCATCGCCATTTGCTTTGCTGACTCCTGTTGGGCCGACGTATTCTCCGTCATCCCCTGATGCATCAATGGCTCCCTTCTCTCCAACTGTTAGATGTCCAGCAATATTGAGATCCAGAGATCCTTTGTCCCTGTCGGTTACTTCTTCTTCGTGACGTTGATCATTTGATGCCAAGCCCTGAGTTGTAACTGCAGAGGCAAGATCTGCTACTTCCAGCGTACCATTGATAATGACATCATTATTGAAGTTGAGATTTGCTAGATCCTGTCCTGTATAATTGGAACCGTCTTGATCATAGCCATCATCATCATAATTCAGACCGAGTATTAAGATAGATCCCTCCAGCACTTTGAGGCCTGTTACAGTATCATAATCATATGATACTGTCTTTGATACTGAACCTTCTTGATAAGATGAAGTGCATATATAGAGATATGGTGATCCAGAACGCATAAGCAGATCACCTTCAAGTGGTTCTTCCGGATCTACAGGTACAACTACAGGTATAGGATTGTCGTCTTCATCTAAACTGCTTTCGACTATCGCTGGAACATCCCCCAGATTTTCTGCAAACGTATAAGCAGGTACAGTAAAGAGCGTATCAACCGTGCCTTCATTGAGGAGATCTATATCCGAGATGCTTGATATGGCCAATGGCGGCTGGAAATCTCCACCACCCCAGGCTCCATCCCCGCCTATTGCAGAAAACACAAATTCTCCTGGTTCAGCCCCGTCATGGCTGTGGCCGGCTTCGCCAAAGATACTAGCCCCTGTATGAGATCCATCTCTATTACATCCAAAAACAAGAAAAACTGTCATAAAAACAATGCATAACAGTAAAAATCTCTTGTAGATTACTTTAAACGTACATACCTCCTATAAGATTTATTTTGTAGGGCATCAAAGACGAGAGATCCCCGAATTTTTGCCCTGTGCTGCACTAAATTGTTTAAATAATTGATTTTTTGTCATCGCGAGGAGCGTAAACGACGCGGCAATCTCTTGAAATATCAACCAGTTTCGAGATTCCTCACATTTGTTCGGAATGACAATGCGGGTATTATGTAAAAATTTTCTTCTGATTACACTCGTGATGCCAAAAAAACAGTTATCCCAAGCCCTTTTACTGCTTTTCATTGAACTACCGCCCTGCATCAAATTAATTAAAGGTAAAGATTACAGAGTTTTCGGTATTTCCTTAATTTTTCTTTAATAATTTTTTGATATAAATAATAATAAGCATCAAGTTCTTGAAGTCAATACGCAAAGGTAATATGGGGATGCCTTTTTATGAATGAAAATGGGTCTATGTTTGAGGTTGTTTGCTAGTGAAAAGTTAATGGTAAAAAGTGACGAGTGTTAAGAAAGGAAGTAGGATTAAGGGGTAAGGATTACGGATTACGAATCACAGATTACGAGTTTCCTCTCCCCTGGGGGGAGAGGATTAAGGTGAGGGGGATAATGAGGTCAGAAAAGAATCACCCTCACCCCTGCCCTCTCCCATCAAGGGAGAGGGGCTACGAGTCACGAATTTCGAATCACGAATCAACAAATTCTCGGAACGAGTTCTCCTGTGGGCAGGTCGATCTCGCGTGAACCGCCGATCACGGTTTTCATTATTACGCGGCCAGCGCCGCTCTTTTTTTCTACCTTGCCGACGATCGCTGCGTTTTTTCCATAAGCGTGCTTTTTCATGGCTTTTAAAACCTTTGCAGCATCTTTTTCCGCACAGAATACGACCAATTTTCCCTCATTGGCAATATAGAGCGGATCAAGACCCAATATCTCGCAGATGCCCCGAACCTCATCACGCACAGGGATTGCAGCCTCATCAACATTGATAAGGGTTTTTGACTGTTTTGAAATCTCAGCCAGAATCGCGCCAAGTCCGCCCCGCGTAGCATCACGCATGCAATGGATATTTGGGCTTGCTTTAAGGATTTTCTGCACAAGGGAAGCCAGAGGCGCTGAGTCTGATAAGATCTCTGATTTCAGGCCAAGTCCTTCACGGGAGCAGAGTATTGCAGCGCCATGATCGCCTATTGTTCCATTTACAATAACTACATCACCAGGCATGATGCTGGATGTGGAGATATTCCCTTTATATTCGATGGCGCCCACTCCGGAGGTATTGATAAATATTTTGTCTGCAGCGCCTTTTGCCACTACCTTGGTATCGCCGGTAACGATTTTCACCCCTGCCTTTTTTGCTGCATCTGCCATGGATTTTATGATCTTTTCCAGATCAGTCATTGAAAATCCTTCTTCAAGGATAAAACCTGTGCTTAAAAAGAGCGGCTTTGCTCCGCACACAGAGAGATCATTGACTGTGCCGTGCACTGCCAGTGAACCGATATCGCCGCCAGGGAAGAATATGGGATTTACCACATAAGAGTCAGTGGTAAAGCAGAGGCGGTTTTTGCCAATAGCCAAGACAGCGCTGTCTTCCATGCGTTTGAGGTAAGAGTTCGAAAATAAGGGAAGGAATTTTCTTGCGATCAACTCGCTCGATAAAAAGCCTCCAGCCCCATGGCTTAGCAGAATTTTTTCATAGTCCATAGCAGTTCCTTTCGTATTATTGTTCAATGTTCAACGTTCTATGTTCTATGTCGAGAGACTCTAACCTTGAACGTTGAACATTGAACATAGAACAACTCATAACCTCTTACCCCTTAATTCTACTTCCTCGCTCCTCGATCCTTTCAGGCTTTGGTTTTTTTCTGCCTACTGCTTACTCCCTACTTCTTACTCGTCCTCGCCCCTGCACACACAGCCTGTCCCAGAGCAATCCCACCGTCATTTGTAGGAACCAGATGATGCGAGAATACCTCAAATCCCGATGCTTTCATTTTGCTGATGCTTTTTTGTAAGAGCGCCCGGTTCTGGAAACAACCCCCGCTAAGAGCAATCCCGTTGAGCCCTGTCTTTTTGCGTATTTTTTCTACCATTGCCATGAATGCCTGTACAAGACTTATATGAAAGCCTGATGCAAGTGCTTCCAGGGATTCACCCCTTAGACGACGTTCGACAATATCTTTGATCATTGGACAAAGGTCAAGGACATACTGATTATTTTCTTCTAAGATAGAAAAGGGCATGGATAGATCAGTTTTTCCTGTGAAAAATGCCTCAAGCTCCATTGCGGCCTGGCCTTCAAAGCTCACTTTGCTGCGCAGACCCAAAATAGCTGATACTGCATCGAACACTCTGCCAAGGCTTGAGGTGTATGGGCTGTTGATCTTTTTTTCCATGACCGTATCCAGAAGAGACAAATTCGCTTTGTCCGGAACGAGTTTCAACTTTTTTGCAATGTCTTTCCAGTCAGGACCGTAAATATCTTGCAAAAGACTTGCAGCAATGCGCCATGGCTCATGTATTGCAGCTTCTCCGCCGGGAAGCAAAAAATATTTTATATGGCCTGCCCGGGTAAAACTGGTTTCATTTGCAATAAGAAATTCTCCGCCCCAGACAGCGCCGTCTTCGCCATAGCCTGTTCCATCCATTGAAAGGCCGATCACATCTCCTGATATGTTGTTTTCTGCCATGCAGCTCACAATATGTGCATGATGATGCTGCACCTGGATCACATTTTCGCCAGCCATCTTTTGTGCGACTTGCGTGGTGTAATATCCTGGATGAAGGTCGCAGACAATCAGATCAGGCTTGCATTCCGTGATGCGCTCCATGAGGCTGATGGATTCATGGAGAAAATCGCGCGCCTGCGGGGTTTCCATATCGCCGATATACGGGCTCAAAAATGCGCAGTTTTCTTTCAGGATACAGATCGTGTTTTTGAGCTGTCCTCCAAGAGCAAGGATATTCGGATAAGAATCTTTAAGAATAACAGGCTTTGGAGAAAAACTACGTGAACGCCGCACAATCCTCGGTTTTTTCTCAGCCACAATTGCAATAGAATCATCGCAGCGCACAAGGATGTCCCTGTTATGCACCAGGAAAAAATCAGCAATGCCCTGCAAGCGTCTGACAGCCTCGTTATTATCAATGCAGATAGGCTCATCTGTCTGGTTTGCGCTGGTCATCACAAGTGCATCAAACTTTTCGAGCAAAAGATGATGAAGCGGTGTGTAGGGAAGCATAATTCCTAAGTTTGCCATGCCAGGAGCGATTGCATCAGAAATAACTGTTTTTAGCTTCTTCTTTACAAGAACAATAGGTCGCTCAGCTGAGAGCAGAAGTTCTTTTTCTTCAGGCATCAGTTCTGCGATTTTCGATGCATGCTCGATATTTTTTACCATAATGGCAAAAGGTTTTGCCTCTCTGAATTTTCTTGAGCGTAGCCGTTTTACTGCATCAGTATTGGTTGCATCCACAGCCAGATGAAATCCACCCAGGCCTTTTATGGCAAGGATGTTTTCTTTTTTGAGCAGATCGATTGTTGATTCAATGGGATCAGGGCATGAAATCTGATCCCCGTTTTCATTCAGCAAGCTAAGTTTTGGCCCGCAAACAGGGCAGGCATTTGGCTCTGCATGAAAGCGTCTGTTTGAAGGATCTTCGTATTCTTTTCTGCACTCAGGGCACAGAGGAAATTTGGACATGGAAGTGTTTATCCTGTCATACGGAATGTCTTTTATAATAGTGAGCCTGGGCCCGCAGTTAGTGCAGTTGATAAAAGGATAGCGATAACGCCTGTCTTTCGGATCGAAAAGCTCCTTAAGGCAATCATTACATGTTGCATAATCAGGGGTGATATGAACTGAAGCTTGTTTGTCTTTATGGCTTGAGATGATTTGGAAAGATTTTTCATCAACAATTGGAATCTCTTTTTTTGAGATGTTTACAACATTTGCAAGTGGAGGGAGTTCTTTTTTTATTCTGGAATCAAATTTTTTTATAGCTTCAGGCTTGCCCTGTACTTCAACTACCACGCCGTCAGATCTATTTTGTACAAAGCCGGTAAGAGAGTTTTCTATTGCAAGGCGGTAAATAAACGGCCTGAACCCGACGCCTTGCACTATTCCTGAAAAAAGATATTTTACTCTTATGTTCACTTCAGGTTAGCTTTAAATCCCTTGATCTGCTCTTCAAGCCATGAAAACCATGCATCGAGCCCGCTTCCGGTTTTGCATGATACCTCGAAGATCTGAAGATTGCGGTTTATTTTTCTGGCATCTTTCTTTGCCTTTTCAAGGTCAAAGTCAACATAAGGCATGAGGTCGATCTTGTTGATGACAGCAACCGATGACTCATGGAACATGAGCGGATATTTTGCAGGCTTGTCCGCGCCTTCCGGCGTGCTTAAGATCATGACCTTTGTGTTTTCCCCAAGCTTGAACTCGGCAGGACAAACCAGGTTTCCCACATTTTCTACAATGAGCAGATCTGTTGCATCAAGATCAAATGTCGGAAGGGTTTCTCTCACCATATTGCCGTCGATATGGCAGGCGCCGCCTGTATTTATCTGCACCACGGGAATACCAAGTTTGGCAACCCTGTCTGCATCATATGTATCCTGTATGTCGCCTTCGATCACGCCTATTTTATATTTATTCTGCATGGCGAGAATTGTTTTTTCCACGAGTGTTGTTTTTCCTGCGCCAGGCGAGCTCATGAGGTTGATGACATAGACTTTTTTCTCATCAAACAGTTTTCTGTTCTCTTGAGCTATTCTCTCGTTTGCATCAAGAATATTTTTCACTACACTTATCGTTGTCAAGGTAATCTCCTTTAAGAGTATTTATAGTATGCTGCGCACGATCCCTCAGTGGAAACCATGCAGGGGCCTATCGGGTGAGTGGGTGTGCAGGCTTTTTTAAACAAAGGACATTCATGCGGGTATTTTATGCCTTTGAGAATATCACCGCATGCGCAGGCCTTGTGCTCCTGGGATTTTATCTCAGGCACGTCAATTTTTCGGAGTACATCAAAGGCTGCATATTCGGTGCGGAATTTTAAGCCGCTTCCCGGGATCACGCCAAGCCCTCTCCAGTCAGCATCTGATGTGCAGAATACCTCATTCATGACTGTAAGGGCTCTTACATTGCCCTCAGGCCTTACGCCTCTGGAATACTGTATCTCGACGGATTTTTCTTTTTTAAGCATCTGACCCAGCATCATGAAGATTCCTTCAAGGATGTCTACCGGCTCAAAGCCTGTGATTACAGCAGCCCTGTTTTTTTGAATAATAGGGATGTACGCATCTGAGCCAAGGATCACGCTTACATGGCCTGGGCACATGAATCCGTCTATGGATAGTGCAGGGTCATTAATGAGAGCATCGATGGCGGGCGGTACCACTTTGTGCACAGAAAAAACAGAGAAATTGGATATGCCTTTTTTTGCGCAGGTTTTCACAACAGATGCAATCGTGGGCGATGTGGTTTCGAAGCCGATACCCATAAACATGACCTCTTTGTCTTTATTTTTTTCAGCAATATCTATGCAGTCAAGCGCAGATGCGACGATCCTCACATCAGCGCCATTTGCCCTTATCTCTTGAAGGCTTTCTCCGCCTGTGCCAGGGACTTTAAGCATGTCTCCAAAGGTAGCAAATATCAGGTCTTTTTGTTTTGCCAGGAACAGGGC